>CAZBFR010000010.1:1251-19385 GCA_964491425.1 uncultured Gammaproteobacteria bacterium | reverse complement strand
CAAACCCCGCCTTACGGCAGGGCTTGTGTTGAACTCAAGCATGGTGGACTCGACCGGAATTGAACCGGCATCTCTATGGGTGATAATCCTAGAGGGTTACCAAACTACTCGAGCCCGAGTTGTCACCTTGCTTGAGATGTTAAACAAAACTCCCCAATAGATCAGAACACAGGGTTCTCACTATTGGGGAGTATTTGTATCACCCAAGGACTCGAGTAGAGCTCTAGGATTGGTTAAACTTTAACAGTTTGCATGACTCGTGTCAATCGTTTCTGTGGATTGCGATCGCGCCTTAGACCTCGAGAATTACCGGGAGGATCATTGGTCGGCGTTCTGTTTTTTGGAAGAGGAATTGACCTACTTCGTCACGAACGGCTCCGCGGATAAAGTCTGCGTCGGCGGCTGCTTTTGGATCATGCGATTCGATTAATTTCTTAATCATTGCACGCGTCGAGTTAATAAGTTCGATATTGTCCTTCATAAGAACAAATCCTCGGCTTACGATATCCGGTGCGGAAATAAGCTTTCCGGTTTTCTTTGCGATTTGCGCGATTACGACAACGATTCCGTCGTCGGCGAGCGCAACGCGATCGCGAAGAACGATTTCTGAAACGTCTCCGACTCCGAGTCCGTCAACGAAGACGTAGTCGGATGGAACTTTCTCTTTCGTAAGCTTCGCAACGGATTGTCCCTTCGCGTCTTTTCCAAGTTCAAGTACCTGTCCATTATCCGCAACAAAGACGTTTTCTTCTTTGTAGCCGACGGAGAGGGCAACCATTTCATTTTCACGAAGAAGGAAGTGATTTCCTTCGATTGGCATGTAGTACTTCGGGCGGAAGAGGGCAAGCATAAGCTTAATGTCCTCTTTCTTAGCATGTCCTCCGGCGTGGACGTCCATAATATCTTTATGGATTACGCGTGCGCGCTTTCGGTAGAAGATGTCCTTAATTTTTTGCACGCTCGCTTCGTTTCCCGGAATAACCGAGGAAGAGAAGACGATCGTATCGTTTTTATTGACCTTGATAAATCGGTGCTCGTCGTTTGCGATGCGCGAAAGGGCAGCGCGTTTTTCGCCTTGTGCTCCCGTACAAATAACCGTGATTTTTTCATCCGGATATTTGTTTACGCTTTCCATTGGAATAACGGTATTCGTGTTGACTTTGATAAACCCGAGTTCGCGCGCGATCTCAACGTTCGTCTTCATCGAATATCCGTCGAGCGCGACCTTTCGGCCGTTCGCCTCGGAGATTTCCATAATCTGCTTAACGCGCGACAAAAGCGACGCGAATGTTCCGACGATAATCCGTCCTGGAGCTTTTTCGATTAAGTTCTCGAGCTCGCGTCCGATAACCGCTTCCGAAACCTGTTGTCCCTCGCGGTCGGAGTTTGTTGAGTCGCCCATAAGAAGGGTAACTCCACGCTCTCCAAGGCGCGCGATCTTTCCAAAGTCCGCAGGAACGGTTCCAACCGGGTGGTAATCGAACTTCCAGTCTCCGGTGTGACAAATAATTCCGGCCGGTGTTTCGATCACGATTCCGGCAGAATCCGGGATGTTGTGGTTGATGTGGAAGAAGTGAACTTTGAAGACGCCGAGTTGAAGCTCAGATTCGATTGTAATCGGCTTAATCGTCACGTTTGAGGATTTAAAATCCTCTTGTCGGCGCTTAATAATTCCGGCGGCCATCGGAAGGGCGTAAACCGGAGGGTTTCCGATTCGTGGAACGACGTGCGGGATCGCACCGATGTGGTCGTAGTGACCGTGGGTGATAATGACTCCGCGCACGTTCTTTTCCTTTCCCTTAACGTAGCTCATGTTAGGGATGATGTAGTCGACTCCCGGCATGCCTTCTTCAGGAAACTGAAGTCCCATGTCGATAAAAATGATGTCATTTTTATACTCAATAAGTGTACAGTTTCGACCGACTTCTTCGAGTCCTCCAAGAACAATAACGCGTACGGTCTCACCCGTGGGGGAAGAGAAGGTTCGGGTCATTTTCGGTTCCGGAGCGTGAGTAAATTTGCGAGGCCCTGTTGAGCGACGCATAGGTCCACGACGGCTCATTTGCGGCCGTCGCTTAATTGGTGGACGTGTATCCATAATTTTTCGTTTTCTACTGGTTAAAAATTAGATGAGAAAACAACTTGTGTGACTTTGTTGTGAACAAAAACAGGCAACTAATTTCCTCGGACAATCAAGGGGTCATTGTATCATAAAGCGGTCGGCGCGTCAACGACGGGAGTCGATGCTTGCTTAAAAAATGAACGTTTTGTTTTCATATACCACTCGAAAATATTTCCGAAGCGATTCGAAGGGGAGCCGATGTGTTCAAGGTTTGGCGTGGTGATTTTCGAACTGTGTGGATACGTATAAAACGGTTGATAGAGAAAGACGGCCGGGACTTCGTTTGCAACGATTTCCTGGAGCTTTTTATAGGCCTCCGCGCGCGCTTCGGTTGACGTAGCTGTACGTCCTTTTTCAATCGAGGTGTCGGCCTCGCGATTCGCAAATTGTGCGAGGTTAAGGTTTGGATGTGTTGTTTGTGAAGAATGCCAGAACGCGTACGGATCCGCGTCAAACCCGTAGAGTTCTCCCGAGAGAAGGATTTCGTAGTTTCTTTCCTTGAGAATAGATGTTTGAAGATCAAGGCTACTTACCGGGTTAACAACAACTTCTACGCCGGCGAGTGCCCACTGCTTCTTAATTTCCTCGGCGACGCTTGTAAGTTCGGGAACGTTGACGGTTGTAATAACAAATTTAAGCGTGTCCGTTCCTTTGACGCGGTATGGATTTCCGTCCGTGAGCGTCCAGCCTTTTTCGGCGAATAGGGCCGAAGCGGTTTCGAGGTTGTAGGTCGGCGTTACGAGGTCTGGCGTATAGCCGATCATGTTTTCGAGAATGAAGCTGTTTGCCGGTTTCGCATACCCGTTAAGCGCCGTGCTAATAATTGCGTCTTTATTTGTTGCGTTCGCGAGCGCGGTTCGGATTGTTTTGTCCGCGAGCATTGAGTTTTTCTTCTGGTTGAAGAAAAGAGCCGTGTATTGCGGAATGGATGGAGTTGCGATTGTAATCGCGTTATTTTTTTGGAATCCGGGAGCGTCGAGCGCGGGAAGATAAGCGAGACCTTGAACATTACCGTTACGAAGCGCTTCCGTCGCCTCTAGTTGCGACGCGTAAAACTTAAATTCGAGGTGCTCGATATAGACCGTTCCAAGGTGGTAGCGGTTATGGCGTTTAAATTCGTAGCTGTGAACCTTTCCGTTTGTGTCTTTACGAAGTTTTTCGAAGACGAAGGGACCGGACCCAATCGGTTTTTGGTTAAGGGCTGTTGTGAGTGCGGAAACCGGCGCGATCCCGGACCAAATATGAGACGGCAAAATCCCGACTGTAAGGTAGGAAAGAAACGGTGCAAACGGTTCGTCTAGCGTAAATCGGATCGTTATATCTCCGGTTTGCTCGATTGTTACATCGTTAAAGATTTTAGAAAGTGGGGAATTGTAATCCGGGTTTTGGATTGCGTTAAACGTAAAGAGGACGTCGGCGGCGGTTACGGGTTTTCCATCGTGAAAGTACGCGTCGTCTCGAAGAGTAAAGTCGTATACTTTTCCGTCCTCGCTTACCGTGTAACTCGAAGCGAGGTCGGCGCCAAGGCCCTGCGCCGTGTCAAAACGCATAAGTCCTGAAAACACAAGCGCGGTAAAATCGCTATCGACGTCGCTTGAAACGGCGTAGAGCGGATTAATAAATTGTGGGGATCCGATCACTCCTTCCGTGTAGTCGCCACCAACGGCCGGTGTAAGAATCGGGTTTCTAAAGAATGTTTGATATCCAAGAATCGTTCCGGAAACGACAACGAGAAGAAGGCCGACCGCAACGAGACGCTTTTCTCCTTTTGAAAGAAGTCGTGGAAGGTAGCGCCATTGTCTTAGGCGCGGAATCCAGTTCGATTTTCGCACCGCGAGCACCTGGTCGAGCGCGAGGCGGCGTTTAGCTTGTTGCTCTGAGGGAAAACGAAACAAGGCGCGAAGGATCATGCGCAATCGTTGAAACATAGGTTGTAAAGTAAAGTCGTATAGACGACATGGAGTGTTCTAGTTGTAGAGCACGTTTGCGAGCGAAAGTCCGAGGAAGAGGATTGCGCAGGCAATAGTAAAGGTTACCAATCGTTTTTCGATACCCCGTTTTGTTCGGAAGACGTTTCCATCTCCGCCAAATCCGGCTCCGAGTCCCGCTCCGCGGGCTTGAAGAAGGATGGAGCTAATAAGGAGAGCTCCAAAGATGGCCTGTAAAATCGTAATCGCCATAGTAGTCAAAGCCTATCAGGTGGGGATGATTCCGTCAACCAAAAGCGGAAAAATGCTAGAATAATGGCATGAAGTTTTTATTAACCCTTGGAGCCTGTTTCTTTCTTGTCTTCGGGGCATTTCTAACCCCGGCTTTTGCGCTCGAGAAGGGCAATTGCGTTTGTTACTGTAAGACGGAAGAAGGGGCGGATTATCACGGTGAAAAAGCGAGTCCAGCGCTTTGCTCCACAAGTTGCAAACAAGAGGAGGTGAGAATGCTTGGGTGCTATACCGATGTAACAATGTCTCCGGAGTATAGCCGTCTTTGCTATACAAAGGAGCAATGTGAAGCCGATACGGAAACAAATCCAAAAGGTGAGAAAATTCCTTCGGTCTGGGGTGGACAAGAATCCACCTGTCTTCCGGGTCGTGGCCACTGTTACGCTCCGCAGGGCGCGGGGAAGTATTCGACAAGGCTTTCTGTTCCCATCGCTGGATTAACCGAGGTGACAGATATCGGAACCTATATCGTTGCAATTTATCAGTGGCTAATCGGTCTTGGTGCATTTATTTGCGTTATCGTTTTTACCATTGCGGGATTTCGATGGCTGCTTGCGGGCGGAAACGAGGGGAGTATTTCGGGGGCAAAGGAAATGATGACGAACGCAATTCTTGGGATGGTTCTTCTTTTGTCCGCAGTTGCGATCGGAACATTAATCGATCCTCGAACGATGGAGATTGGCGCGCTAAAGACGCCGAAGCTTGCGCCGGTGGATTTAGCCCTTAAGGATGATTGTGACGCCTGGATTCGAATCGGGATCGAAGTTGGTCAGGTTTCTGGATCAGGAAATTGTGGAAGTAGAGGAATTGCCGTTTCTACCGATGGTGTTCCAAATAATCTTGCGAGTCAGGTAAGGGTAAATGACGTGTGCATGTTCAGACACTGTGAAAATAATTTTGAATATTGTGCTCCAACTATTGATTCACCCGAGGAATACTCCTGCCAGCGTTGTTCCGAGCAATACACGGTTCCGTTTGATACGCAGGTCGGAACGGCAGGTGTAGGAGCGAGCGTGGAAACCTCGACGCAGGTTCCGTCCTCGCAGTGTGGACTTATCGAGACCGCGATGCGTGACGACGCGAACGCGGCACAAGGAGCGAGGCAACACTTGTATTGCCAATACTTTAATCCACCGTCGATCGCCGTTGGATCTCAGGCGCGTGGTTGTTACGAGATCACCTACCCAAATACCGTAAATGACTACACGCTTAGTTGTGATCTTTTAAGAAATCGCGCGTCCGAAGAAGGGGCTGTGGGTTGTCGAGCTTATGATTTAGCCTACGCGACGACCGGATATTTGCGTGAACAGTTTAGCTATCAGGTCGATGACTTGTCTGGAGATAATTTTGCTTTCCCATTGCTCGACCGTGTCTGCTCCGACGATCCGTGCGGCTTCGCTCCACCGGGAGAGACGTGTGACACCTACATCGCTTCCGCAGAAGTTTCGGAGGAAATTTGTGGTGGAACTCTTGGGTGGCTCTTTGGTGTTTGTGAAGAGTTTCTCGTGAACTCCGGGCGAGCTGATTGCGTAAACTCTGAGTACGCAAACGACATGCGCAATATCTCAAATATTATTAATGATGTTGATGTTTCTTGGTCGCCTTCTCGTATCGTTAACGCTCTTACGGAAAACGGATTAGAAATTTGGCACCGATCGAAAATTTCGGTTACGGATGAAAACGGACAGCCGATGGAATACAAGGTGCTTTGGTAGTCTTGAGAGGGAGGGTGTTTTGTGCTACGCTCGCCTCGTTAAATAGACGACGTACATGAAATCACCAGTTCTTTCGATTCGCGGAGCGCGAACGCACAACCTTAAAAATATCAACATCGATCTTCCGAAAGATAAACTTATTGTTGTTACGGGACTTTCGGGATCGGGAAAATCGTCTCTCGCGTTTGATACGATTTACGCGGAGGGGCAACGTCGCTACATGGAATCCCTTTCCTCTTATGCGCGACAATTTCTTGAACTACAAGATAAGCCTGACGTCGATTCGATCGATGGACTCTCCCCGACGGTTGCAATCGATCAAAAATCATCTTCGCATAATCCTCGGTCGACCGTTGGAACCGTTACGGAGATTTACGATTTCTTACGCGTACTTTTCGCGCGCGTAGCGGAGCCGGTCGATCCAAAGACGGACAAGGTGTTAGAGAAGGTAACGGTTGCGGACCTCGTAGAAAAAATTCGGACCCTTGTAAAAAAAGGGGATGTCGCGATTTACGCACCAATGGTTGAGAAAAAGAAGGGGGAGTTTCAACAAGTGTTTCTTTTGGGGAAAAATGAAGGATATAAAGAGGTTCGGTACGACGAGATAGAGATGGAGATCGACGAAGCGCTCGCGGTGCGAAAGCTTAAGTCGAAGGAGCACACGATCGCATTTGTTGTTGTTCGATTCGTTCAAGGAGAGGGGATCGACGAGAGTGTTTTAACCCGAACGCTTACCAAGGCGCTCGAACTTACCGGGAATCGACTTCTCGTGTATCGCGACGATACAGGGGACGAAGAGGAAATGGTTCTTGGCTACCGCCTCTCAACGGAGGTGCAGGTTCCCGAACCCGATCCTCGACTTTTTTCGTTTAATGCCGTTAAGGGAGCCTGTAAAGACTGTACGGGACTTGGGATGAAGCTTGTCTTTGAGCCGGAGCTTGTAATGACAAATCCAAAGCTTTCGGTTTTAGAGGGGGCGATTAAACCATGGAGTCGTTTAAGCGGGTCGGGGTCCTCCGTTTTAAAGGAGCTCGAAGTTGCGGGGCTTAGCGCGCGAAAGCCGGTCGCGAGTTTTACAAAGCAGGAGCTAAAACGTTTTTGGCATGGCGAGGGCGCGTTTAAGGGGGTGCTTGCGCTCCTTGAGGAAAGGTACAAGACTTCGACAAGCGATTACGTTCGGCGTGAGCTCGAGGCGTTTATGCGCAATATGGTTTGTCCAAGTTGTGAGGGGCGTCGGTTACGACCAGAGGTATTATTGTTTCATATTGCCGGGATGAGCATCTCGGACGTTACGGCACTTCCGATTGCAGACGTTCCACTTGCGTTTACGAAAATGAAAAAGGTGATGAAAAACGTTGATCTTGAGATTGTCGAGCGGGTTGCGAAAGAGATTGAGGAGCGGGTACGGCACTTGATCGACGTCGGGCTTGGATATTTGACGCTTGATCGCAGCGCCATGAGTTTGTCGGGAGGGGAGGCGCAACGGATGCGTCTTGCGACGCAACTTGGTTCGTCGCTTTCGGGGATGATTTATATTCTCGACGAGCCTTCGATCGGGCTTCATCCTCGGGACAACCGCCAACTAATCGATACGATCCGTTCGCTTCGCAACCTCGGAAATACCGTTATCGTTGTTGAGCACGACGAGGAGATGATCGCTTCTGCGGATTATGTCGTTGACATTGGTCCGGGGGCGGGGGCTTTCGGAGGACAGATTGTTGCCGAAGGGACGCCAAACGAACTAAAAAAATCAAAAGATTCGCTTACGGGCCAATACCTTTCCGGAAAAAAGCGCGTACCAATTCCAAAATCCGTTCGCAAAGGGAACGGAAAGGCGATAAAAATTCTTGGGGCGACAGAGCATAACCTACAAAAAGTTGATCTTGCGATTCCGCTTGGAAAATTTGTGTGTGTTACCGGGGTTTCGGGGTCGGGGAAGTCGACATTGATTTTGGACATTTTGAGTCGGGCGCTCGCACAACATTTTTATCGTGCAAAAGCGTATCCGGGGGCACATAAGGGGATTAGGGGCTTTGAGCATATCGATAAGGTCGTTGCGATGGACCAGTCTCCGATCGGGCGAACGCCGAGGTCGAACCCGGCGACCTACACGGGGGTGTTTACCGCGATTCGTGATTTGTTTACCGAGGTAACGGAGGCGAAAATTCGAGGATACGACGCCGGGAAGTTTAGTTTTAACGTAAAGGGTGGTGGACGGTGTGAGGCCTGCTCGGGCGACGGACAAATTCGGATCGAGATGCAATTTATGCCGGACGTCTTTGCGGATTGTTCGGAGTGTGCGGGGACGAGGTATCAGGGGGAGGTGCTCGAGGTGCGCTATCGCGGGAAGTCGATTGCGGATGTTCTTGCGATGACAATCGACGAAGCGCGCCGGTTCTTCTCGGACAAGTCGGCGATCTATGAAAAACTCAACGTTCTTTACGAGGTCGGTCTCGGGTATTTAAAACTTGGCCAAAGCGCGACGACACTATCTGGCGGAGAGGCGCAACGCGTTAAACTCGCGACGGAACTTTCGCGTCGCGGAACGGGAAGTACGCTCTATATTCTCGACGAGCCGACAACCGGACTTCATTTCGAAGATATCGCCCGCCTTCTTCAGGTCCTCCACGCGCTTGTCGATAAGGGCAATACAATTTTAGTCATTGAGCATAACGTCGACGTGATGCTCGCGTCGGATTGGGTGATCGACATGGGTCCGGAGGGGGGCGCGAAAGGCGGTCGCGTTGTTGGTGAAGGCGCTCCAAAAGATCTCGCAAAAAAGAAAACCCACACGGGCCAGTATTTAAAATCGGCGCTAAATGCGAGGAAGGGGTAGGGGTGTCCCGAGTGGCGACAAGGTGAGACGGTGTTTTTGTACCATTTGGTACAAAATGTACCGTTTGGTACATCTTTGCAGAGTCACTAGGGGCCCTCTCGGGAGACCTATACCAAAACCCCCGCTTTTTTGCGGGGGCTTCGTTTATTTAATTGAGAGAGTTGATTTGAAAAGTTCCCAGGCCGGTTCATTCGCTTCGCTCGCCTCTGTGTAGTAGTGATAGGCGACGAATGTTCGCTGGTCTCCCTTGATCCATAGACGCTCCATATACGGGATTCCGTACGCTTCGAATTCCGGGTGATTCATATCGGTCGTAACGACGAGTCGCTCGGCAGTTTTTCCATTAATCATGATCTCATCTTTTTTGTACGACATGTATGCAGGAAGATCCTCGTATTCGGCCATCATCGCTTCGTCTCCAATGAGGGAACTGAATTCAATTTGTCGAGTGAGTGGACCGCCCCAGGGACTTGTAAGCACTTGTGGTTCCGGGTCAAGGGCCAATTTCAGGCTAGGTAGTGTCCCATTGAGTGCTTCGTAATCGCGTAGCCCGGTAATGTGCCAGCCTAGCGGGTACTCAAATGAGATATCTTCACTCCCAAGGTCCAGTCCATAAAACGCCGTTCGATCTGTCGCGATCGTTTGGCTGTTCGAATCGGTCTCGATTGCGCTCTCGGAAGTAAATGTTGAGTTAACGGAGTCTAGTGAAAACAGCGCGAGGACAATGGCGAGTGTCATGATTGAGGTGAGAGACCCTCCGAGCACGATCCCAAGGGCGAGTTTATTTGTAGTCATAGATAGTTGGAGCATAGCAGGTTTTTGCTAATAAACGAATAACGGACACCAGAGGGGTGTCCGTTAGATGAGCGCGCGTCCTTCCGCGAGGAAGCGCCGCAAAAGCGTTGTGTTGTCGAGTTGAGCCAGCGCTGCGAGCTCGGGGAATTGTCCGCCTTCGTGACGAAAGCGGTCGATCCGATTGTTCATGTCGAGCTGTGAGCTCCGACCTTGAACAATTTCGAGCGCCAAACTCACAATGTCGAGAATCGCATCTGCAAGGACGACGCGCGTACCGTCCTGCAAACCCGTAAGAATGGATTGGTTCATAGCGCCTCCTTTTTTGTGCTAGGTTGATGGTTTCGTTCCCACTCTTCCTTATCAAGAAACTCCCATGCGTAATCGATAGCGGCGTTCGCTACAATGTTGCGGTAGTCTCCCTGCATAGTGTCTACGAGCGTACGCATCTCTTCGGGGATCGTGCCTGCGTCACGAGTGTGCTGGACGACATTTCGTGTCGCGATAGCGATGGAGTCGAGTAGCGCTTCGTGAGCGAAACGTCGACGGGTATCCGCCTCCTTTAGTCCCGCTTTAGCGATCGCCCCATGTGCACGCAGGTGTTCGGCTGCACGACGAAAGTCGACGCGCGTCTTAATGTAGTCGAAGATCTTTTTCGGGATCTCGTCTACAAGGCGCTCTATCGCTTCCTTTTTTGTATCCTCCGTTTCGCTTTCGTGGACACGTTGTTTAAGGTACGTGAGGAAGTTGTGCATCAATGTTTCGTACACTTTTCCCTCGCCCTCAATGGTTTCTGTGGAATGACGCTCTTCTTCGTCTGTCCAAAAATGCTCCCTCATCTCCTCGTCAAAATGATTTGATTCAGGTGAACGGTGCTTAACCATAAATGAAGACTTAGTAGGATACCATTATAAGGCGTCTTTGTCAATAAAATAATAGCATTTCCTAATATATGTGGGAAGTTTGCTATACTGTCCCTATATGTCAGATACAAAGTATTTGCTAGAGGAGTTTAAGATTGCCGTCTCGAAGTTTGTGCCGATGACGCCGGCGGATGTTACTCAGGAAGCAAAAGAGGCGCTTGCGCGGTTTGAGGAGGCGAGTGAGCCGACGGAGGGCGAGATCAAGAAGGCGATGATTGAGATTGGAAAGAAGGAGTATCCGTACCGAAAGGCGTATCACGAACTGTGCGCGGGCGACGAGGAAAAGCGACTTCAAGCAATCGTTCTTGATCGTCTCGAGAAAAAAGTGCGGGAAAAGGTTGAGGCTATGACGAGTCACGGAGTGATTTTAGAAGAATATGTAAAGAGCCCGCTTTTTGAGGAGCAACTCGACGCTGACGAACGGCTCCAAGTCGAGCAAGCGATTCTTCTTGCGGACGACGTGCTCGAGCATCAATGTGACGATCGAGCGAAAAATCGCAAGGCGAGTTTCGAGGAGCTTCTCGCGAAATGGACAAAAACCCGCGACCAAATCGAATTGCAGATTGAACGACTAAGACAGTTTGGAATTTCGCACCCGTCACACACCGCCGACATCCTCGCAACCGTCGATCGTCTAGAAGAGGGCTTCTCGATTACGAACCCGGATCCGACCGAGGAGGAGGTTTTGAGAGAGATTGAATATTGGGACACGGTCTTTGTCGAAAACGAGGAGGGGCTGGCGTAAAACGGGGGATTCTTGTATCATTTTGGCATTATGCAGATAGCTTGGCACGGACTTTCTTGTTTCACGATTTCGGGGAAACCGGTACTTCACGAGGTGGCGATTGTACTTAATCCGTACGACGGCGCCGAAGGGCTTCGACTTCCGAAAACCTTATCGGGGGCGATTGTTGCAACGACACACGACGACAAACTCGCGAATTATCTCGAGGGCGTTGCGGGAGTTGAGGAAAAGAAGAAACCGTTTGTTGTAAGCCATGCTGGAGAATATGAGGTCCAGGGCATTTTTGTGCGCGGAGTTTCGGCACCTTTGAAGGACGGGACGGCGCACACGATTTACGTCGTATCGATTGAACGGATTCGTGTTGCGCACCTTGGCGCGCTCGACCGGTCGCTTACCGACGACGAAGCGCAGGCGCTTGGAGAAATTGATGTGCTTATTGTTCCTGCTGGTGGAAATGGAGTGCTAAACGCGGAAGGGGCTGCGGAGGCGGTTGCGCAAATCGAACCGCGGATTGTTGTTCCGTCGTTTATCGGTTCGACGGGATATGGCGACGCCGATTCCGTTGCGCGCGAGCTCGGCCTTCCAAAAGAAGAGTCGAACAAATTGACCTTAAAGAAAGGGGCGCTTCCGGAGGATGAAACGAAGCTCGTAATTCTTGCAAAGTCGTAATATGGCGAAAAAGAGACAACCAAGACCGGAAGACGAGGCATTTTTGACGCCTGTCGTTGGCGAATTGATCGATCAAGGGATTGAGGATGAAATGAAACGCGCGTATCTCGATTACGCGATGTCGGTTATTGTCTCGCGTGCGCTTCCGGATGTCCGTGACGGACTTAAGCCGGTACAGCGCCGAATTTTGTACGCGATGTGGTCGATTGGGCTTCGCGCAGGAGCGAAGTTTCGTAAGTCGGCGAACGTGGTCGGAGAAGTAATGGCGAAGTACCACCCGCACGGAGACTCTTCGATTTACGAAGCGATGGTCCGTATGGCGCAAGAATTTTCCTACCGCCACACGCTCGTTAAAGGACAGGGAAACTTTGGATCGATGGACGGGGACGCGGCTGCGGCCATGCGTTACACCGAGGCGAAACTCGACTATGTTGCCGAGGAACTTTTAATTGATATTGAAAAAAACACGGTGAACTTTAGGCCGAACTATGACGGGTCACACAAAGAGCCGTCCGTTCTTCCGTCGAAGTTCTCGAATCTTCTTGTAAACGGAACGCTTGGAATTGCGGTTGGAATGGCAACAAATATTCCGCCACACAACCTCGGGGAAGTGTGTGACGCGACGATTGCGCTTATTGATGATAAAGATATTACGCTTGACGGACTCCTTGCTCATATTAAAGGACCGGATTTTCCAACCGGCGCGACGGCTTACGGGGTAAGCGACATGAAGGGCGCCTACGCGACTGGAAAAGGAGGGGTCATTGTCCGCGCGAACGCGGAAATTGAAGAGGGTGCAAAGGGATCAATGATTGTCATTTCCGAGATCCCGTACATGGTGAACAAGGCGACGCTTCTTGAAAAGATTGCGGATCTTGTGCGCGATAAAAAAATCGAGGGGATTCGAGATCTTCGCGACGAGTCGAACAAAGACGGAGTACGCGTTGTAATTGAAATGAAAAAAGACGCCTATCCGAAGAAGGTGCTTAACCGGCTTTACCAACTTACGGCTCTCCAAACGACGTTCCACTATAACGTTGTGGCGCTCGTCGACGGAATTCAACCGCGTGTTCTTGGACTTAAGCAAATGCTCGAGGAGCACTTGAAACACCGTAAAGAAGTTGTTCGCCGACGAACGGAATTTGATCTCGAAAAAGCGAGAGATCGCGCGCATATTCTCGAAGGTCTTCGTATTGCGCTTGCAAATATCGATAAGGTAATCGAGACGATTAAGAAATCGAAGGATAAGGACGAGGCGCGGGAGAATTTGATGAAGAAGTTTAAGATGAGCGAGCGTCAAGCAATCGCGATTCTTGAAATGCGTCTCCAGAGTCTCGCGAACCTCGAGCAGTTGAAGATTGAGCAGGAGTACGCGGAAAAAATGAAACTTATTGCCGAGCTTGAAGCGATCTTAAAGTCGGAGAAGAAAATGCTCGCGGTTATCCGTGCGGAAATTGTCGACGTTCGCGATCGTTTCGCAACGCCTCGCCGAACAAAGATTGTAAAGTCGGGAATTAAGGAGTTTTCAATGGAAGACGTGATTCCTGACGTTCAAACGATTCTTTTGATGACAAAGGACGGCTATATTAAGCGTATCGATCCGGAAGTGTTTAAGACACAGGGTCGTGGTGGAAAGGGGGTTGCGGGACTTACAACGAAAGAAGAGGATGCGGTCGATTTTGTTCTTACGACGACGACACACAAGGACATGATGTTCTTTACCTCTCGTGGACGCGTGTTCAAGCTTAAGGTCTACGAAATTCCGGAAGCGTCGCGCACGGCGAAGGGTCAAGCGATCGTAAATTTCCTCGAGCTCGCCCCGGGTGAAAAAATTACCGCGACCATGTCCGCCGACGATATTGGGGACGCGAAGTATATTATGATGGCGACGACAAACGGCGTTATTAAGAAAACTGATATTAAGGATTTCGATAATGTACGCCGATCGGGACTTATTGCGCTTAAGCTTCGCGGAGGAGACGCGCTTGAATGGGTCCGTGTTACAAGCGGAAGTGACGATATTACGCTTGTGACGAAAAACGGAATGTCGATTCGCTTTGCCGAAAAGGATGTTCGGCCGATGGGGCGAACGGCGAGCGGAGTACGTGGAATTAAGATGAAGGCAACCGACCAAGTGATTGGGATGGGAACTTCTCCGTCAACGGCCGACAAGGATGGTCATGCACTGATGATTATCATGGAAAACGGGATGGGTAAGCAGACCTCCCTTAAGGAATACAAGATTCAAAAGCGCGGAGGATCGGGAATTAAGACGGCGAAAATTACGTCGAAAACCGGACCGGTTGTTGCAGGACGAATCTTGAAGAAGAAAGATGATCGTGATCTCTTGATCATTTCGGAGGCGGGTCAGGTTATCCGTTTCGGTGCTTCGTCGATTCCGACGCTCGGGCGCGCAACGCAGGGAGTACGAATTATGCGCTTTAAGAAACCGGGCGATAAAGTCGCAAGCGTCACCTTCGTTGAAACGAGCGTATCGGAAGAACCTCTGAGCCCAGCGGTAGGATCGAAACAGAAAAAAGCAAAAGCCGAAGACGAGGAATAATTGACAAAGGCGGTGCCAAAACGGTACCGTCTTTTTGTGTTCCAAAACCCTGGAGGAAGCATGTTTCAGATCGTTATAGATCATCCTCACCAACAAAGCGTGTCGGACGAAGAATTGGCCGGTATCATATTGCGAATTCTTCTTGGCGGTTACCTGCTCTCTTACACGGACATCAGTGGCGCTAAGATGGTATTTGATCCCACAACTTCGGGTGCTAACCGGCTCCGACTCATATTCACAGAGACAGAGATCCACGACTTCAGTCGTCGAGGAACGTGGATCGAGACGGGTCAGCGCGTTCCGTTTAGATCCCGGCCGCCGACGCTGCTCACGGCCGCAGCGTTTCCGATCTCGGACGCGCGCTGGGCCGAGGAGAACGCACTTCCGATTGGTACCGAGCGTTATCGCGACCTCGATCCTGATGAGGTTGAGCTTCTGTGCAAGGGCATGGAAGCTTACGGCCTCTCGATTGGTTGATGTCTTCTTTCGACCGTCGGTGTGCGCGTGCATGCCGGCGGTTTTGTCTTTGGGGGTGTGTTATACTGAGGTTATTAATTTAAATCATGCTATGAAAAAAGGAAATTCGAATTTAGCAACGATCGTAATAACAGCGATGATAACGACGGTGGTTGTCGGCGGTGGTATGTATCTTTGGCAAAACGGTTTTTTGACAATGAAGGGAGATCCTATCTCGTATTCGGGGATTGCGGATATCGCGACAGTTACTAAGACTTCAGGTGTTTTTGAGATGACGGTTGACGAACTTGAAGCGATGGCGGATGAATGTGGCACGGAGTATCCAGCGGATCATTTTGACGGAGTTGTAAATGCGTTTGAAGGAGCGACAATGATCACATATGACTTCAAATATAAGGGCACGAGTCAGGATCCTGATACCTATACGATCACGGCTCTTTCAAATAAGCGTCCGTATGAGTCGTTCAGGGAATTCCAACACGATTTTAATTTCTGCGCAGCGGGTGGAACATATCCGTTAAAATCGAACAGCGAGTGGCTACTCTTTGCAAGTTCATGTGGAACAGGGTTTGCGAATGATTCAGGAGATCCAATCGGATGTCAGGAGATTGCAGATGTGCTAGACGAGACGTTGACGTTGAACTAGTGTTGGTGAGGGTGGGGCGGTAAAACCGTCGGTGTGCGCGTGCATGCTGGCGGTTTGTGTTTTCTGCTGATTGTGGAATACTTTAGTTAATATGAAAAAACTCTTACCATCGTTTCCTATTGCGATTGTTCTTGCAATTGCAATTATCATTCTTTCGTTCCTATTAAGTATGCTCGGTGGACTACTTCTTCTTGCGGTGCCATCTACAGTGCTCTCGTACGTCGTGCTTTTTGTAATTTTGACGCTCGCTTCTTATATTACAATGTACAGTTACGCAAAAAAACAGCAATATGAAAGCGTCTGCCCGTAATGAAATAATTACTGAAACAGTTTTCGTCTTTGCTGTTATTGGAGTTATTCTTTCTTTTCTTCCAGTTGGCAATATGAGCGCAAGTCCGCTGACACAGTTAATCATTTCGATTGTAAGCATGCTCCCGGTTGCGCTTGGCATGTCGCTCGTGAAGATCAAATAACAAAGCGAGAATAATTGACAAAGGTGGTGCCAAAACGGTACCGTCTTTTGTGTTCCTTAACTTTTGGGGGTGTTGCTTGCTGGAACAAGAAACGTACGTGATTGAAGTTGTTGAACACGAGGGGGAGTTGATGCTTCGCGTCGAGGGACTCCTGTTTGATCGGCTTAGCAACGTTGGATTTCTTGGTTGGGATGCGGTCATCGTTGTCGAGCGTGACGAAAAAGAGATTCTCTCGGAGAGGGTTTACGAGTACGGAACGCATGCGCCGAGTCCGGTTGTCAATGACCCCGCTAATGTGTTTGGACAAGGAGGCAGGCACGTCGACCGCATTGATGCGAAGTGGCTCGTGGCTGGTGACGTAATCCGCCTCACCGGTAAACGGTTACCTTACGGAATCGAGAAGAAGATTCGGCAATCCTACCTGTTTCTCAGGGGTGCCGACAAGCTCGTACCTGGGATGAGTTACAAGGGTCTTGATCGGTTCGCAGAGGCGATTCGTGAAGGTGAGCGCGAATTCGTGAAGGAGAATGGCGCGGAAGCCGTCCTTGGCCCGGTTCTTCGCTTCATTCGGTAACGTCGACTCGTCTACGACCGTCGGTGTGCACGTGCATGCCGGCGGTTTTGTGCTTAAACCTGTTTATGCATCAATAGATCCTGTTCTCGAAGAATGTGTTTTGAATCGGTACGTTCAATGAGGGCGATCACTGGACTGGCTGTTGCGGTTTGAAATCCAACGTATTCTACTCTTTTCTTGAACCTGTTTCGTACCCAGTCAATAGCCGGAATAAAATCTGTGTCAGATGATACAAGAATCGCGGTATCGTAATGATCATCTGCCGCACCGGCTAGCAGGTCGGTGGTAATCGCGACATCGATGCCCTTTTCTCGCATGCGAGTGTAATGAATTTTATTGAAACCTGCTTTTCGCAACTTTTCGAAATTTTGAACTCGGGAATCGATCACCAACGTTTCATCTCGTTTACGTAGTTTATTTGTTGTAATTCGCCACCCCGTTGACTTGAGCATGTTAAATAGACGTACCTGCGAACCCATTTTGAGTTTAGATGTCGGATCGCCAGCCACTTCACTGACCGTTCCTGTATAGTATCGTTTTCCAGTTTCGGGGACTATTCGGTTACCCGCCAATGATTGGGCGAATGTATCGAAATCAAACTCGCCCCCAGTAATACCAAGGGGTTTGAGTCCTAAATAGTAAAAGTTGGACCCGTCGATATATATTTGAACTCGCATAAAATAAAAAAGCCCCGAACACTCCCCTTACGGGCAGGCGCGGGTGACTTTGAATTTATTATAGAACTTTTAGAGGATTTGTCAACGAATTTATCTACAGCTGTGCGCGTGCATGCCGGCGGTTTGTGTTTTTCTGGTTGCACGATATTCTTATTAAAATGAAAAAGATCTTGGGGGCAGGGGGTCTGCCGACCAAACGAGTATCCGATCACGGATCTTAAAAATACACCCTATTTTTATTGGGAAATTTGCACGTTTTTAAAACATCTGTGACCGCACCCCTTGCGCACACAAAGGGGAGGTATATCCAAAAATCGTTCTCCACAGCGGTCAGGTCGCAACAAAAAACACCCCGCGCAGGCGAGGCGATTTTTGTCTTAACCTATTCTTCCGTTTCTGCCGATGGCTCCGCTTCTACTACCTCTTCGACGACGTCTCTTTTAAAGACAAGATCGATCGTAAGCGGGACGGCGTCCGCAACGGCCGAATCACCGAGGTTATCAAAGAAGGTGTTTGAGCCATAGCGGATATCGAAATCCGCGCGGTTCATCTCGTAGGTTCCTTTAACATAGAGAAGGTCATTTTCCGCGATGAGTTCAACCGGGAAACGGATTTCTTTCGTAATTCCCTTAATCGTCGCGTTCGCGATAACGGTTTTATTTTCGATTCCGGTAATCGCGATTGTCGCCGTAGGGAATTTCGC
>CAZBFR010000010.1:0-1151 GCA_964491425.1 uncultured Gammaproteobacteria bacterium | reverse complement strand
GGCGTTTCAACAGGTTCTTTCGCAAGACATCCCGCTCCAAGGAGGGCGATACTTGCAACAATTAAGGCGAGTTTCTTCATAATTCAGTTATTTATTAGCTGTCCTATCTTGCCACGACGAGCCGGTCTTCACAACCGCACTTTTCCACAGTACAATCGCTCTATATGTATGAAGTAAAATCATTTTCCCTTGGGGAACTAAAAGGGTTGTCAGCAAAGCAGGTTGAAGCGCACTTGGGGCTCTACGCGGGATATGTTAAGAACGTAAATCGGATTTTGGCCGACGTTACCGAATATAACAAGGATTCGCAGATGCATGCGGTCGCACTCTCCGAGCTTATGCGCCGGTTTGCTTTCGAGTTTAACGGAATGCGCCTCCATGAACTCTATTTTGAGCAATTTGAGAAAAAAGAGGGATCACTGTCCTTAGTGGGCGAGGGGATCGTAAAGCAATGGGGGAGCGAGGAGGCTTGGTCGGCGGAGTTTAAGGCGATGGGGATGATGCGTGGAATTGGTTGGGTCCTACTAGTCCGCGATGAGGTGACGGGACGGTTAATGAATATCTGGGTGAGTGACCATGAACTTGGTCATTTAGCCGGCACAACAGTTCTTCTCGCGATGGACGTTTGGGAGCATGCCTATCTCCTCGATTACCTTCCAAGCGAACGGGCGAAGTATATCGAAAGCTTTTTCTCGAATCTGTCGTGGCAGGTCGTTGAGAGTCGCGGATAGTATAAAGAGAGCTAAATCCTTGCCAAAAGCAAGGGTTTTCGCTACTATACGCCCGCCACTAGAGGCAGGAGGTCCCTTGTCAAGAAACAAGAACACGTTCGATACGGAGACTTGGATCGAGATTCGCGTGGGTCTCACGCGCGCCGGTCAGGATCCGCATCTGGTGGAGGCCGTGCGCGCGTGTCTCGATCAGGTCATCTCGATCACGTCGGAGGCGTGGAGACTCGCTGCCGACTGGTGCGACGCGAAGGGGAACAAGGCGTTTCGGATGGGCAATACCCGTGCGATCGACCCCTACATCAAGATCGAGATCGTCACGGCGCAACCGACGAACTCGGTGCGCGCGAAGCAGGTTGCTCACCGTCCGGCCCTGATCACGAGGAGTCGTTCCGGTGAGCAGAAGGAGCTGCGCATGGCCTT
>CAZBFR010000009.1:1864-20005 GCA_964491425.1 uncultured Gammaproteobacteria bacterium | reverse complement strand
TATGAATGAACTGAAAGAACAATTTGGTGACCGATTAAAGGAAAACGAACCGCTCGCGAAGCATTTGAATTACAGGATTGGTGGACCGGCGAAATGGTTTATCGAGGTAAAGACGAAGGAGGAGCTAAAAACCGTTGTAGATTTTGCGTGGACGAATAAGATTCCCTGGTTCGTTTTGGGCGGGGGATCAAACACGCTTGCGAGCGACACGGGGTTTGACGGGATTGTTGTAAAAATGGCGCTTCGGGGACTCGCGATCGACGGGAATCATGTTCGCGCGGAGGCTGGAGTTATTTCGGCACTTCTTGCGCGGAAGACAGCCGAGGCGGGGCTTGCGAAAATGACTTGGGCGATTTCGCTTCCGGGAACGGTCGGCGGAGCGATTCGAGGAAACGCTGGATGTTTCGGCGGGGAAACTGCGGATTATTTGACCGAAGTGGAAGTTATGCATGACGGCGAGTTCGTCACTCTCAAGAAAGAAGAGTTAACCTTCGGTTACCGCGAGTCTACGTTTAAGCACAATGACGATATTATTATTGCAGGTCATTTTGAACTCCCGCCGGGCGACCCTGAAGTATTAAAAGAAGAACTCGAGAAAAATCTAAACGCGCGAAAAGAGACGCAACCGCTCTACGCTGGATCTGCGGGATGTATCTTTAAAAACTACGAGGCAACGGAGGAGGAAATCGCTCGAGTTGGAAAGCTTTACGACGTGCCGGTGAAAATGAAAGAAATCCATCGTCTTGGGTGTGGTTGGCTTGTCGATCAGCTTGGACTTAAGGGAACGAAAATCGGCGACGCACAAATTAGTCCGGAGCATGGAAATTTCATTGTAAACCTCGGGAAGGCAACGGCGAGCGACATCGTTCAGCTTATCGCGCTTGTAAAAACCCGCGCCCGTAACGAGCTCGGGATCGAACTCCACGAAGAAGCTGAATTAATTGGATTCTAGTATGCGAGACAGGTCTCCGGAGGCGCAGAGGTACTTCGCGCCGTTTGACGAGGCGATGAAAAAAATAGAAGATAAGGACTTGGTTTCGCGTCACAAGCCAACGATTATTGGTTGCGGGGCTGAGCATGCCGTTTTCGCATTTCCCGATCATCCAAATCTTGTCGGGAAGGTGAATTATCGCCTTCTCGCTGATCAAATAACGGCCTCCGCAGAGCGAGATCCAACGGAATTTCTTAAAGAGCGACGCGACGATAATAGGCAAGCCTACTTAGTGCTAAAAAAGTACTTCGGTGAACGTGTTGTACGGGAGCGCGAGGCGATCGTTGTGGTTCCTGTGACGGATGAATTGATCGCGCATCTTAAGAATGTCGATTTTAATGCAGACACCATTCGTGTTCGCGAGCTTCCGACCCTGGTACGATTTCAAGAAAAAGTGGAGCTCGAGAAGAGGGGGGACGGCGGAGCTCTTGGTGTTCCTCAAGGGTATATAGAAAGAATATTTGATTCTGAAAACCCTGATCACGTTGAAATTTACGAACATACGCTTTCGCAAATGATCGACGGAACCGACTCCGAGGATCCAGCACTATTTTCCTATTTTCTCGGTGATAAATTTAACACGCTTCAGAGGAGGGCTATACAAGAGCCGGGGCTTCGGGACGTTTTGTTCGATTTCTTTGATCGCGCAACGCGCTATTCTTACGAGACCGGGGAGATCTTGGATTTAGCCGGAACGGATAACGTAACCTTTTACAAAGAGAACGGGGAGTGGACGTATAAACTTATCGATGCGCTGTATCCTGGTGAACTTTTGGATGGGGTGGACACGTCTCTTGGCGATCTTAATCATGAGATTGAACTAGATCAGCACGAAACGTATGATTTATTCAATGCTATAGCGTATGTTCGCACACTTAATGCGATAGCCTTGATTGCGCAAACGGATGAGCGATATGCGCCATTTGCTATTGAGACAAAACCACACGCAAAAAAGTTGCTCGACATGCTCTCGCAGTTGTAATTACAGGGATTGTTGCCGATTCGATAAAAAAACGATCGCCCGCCAGTCACGAGACCCTTTCGGGGTGTGACCAGCGGGCGTTTGTGGTTGCGGCCCACCTGCGTTCAGGAGGTCTCTGGACGGTCGTCCATACGGACGTATCCAGCAGCCCGTATGTCCGCAAACCGACCGGGATCGAGGAAGGCGAATTCGAGTGCTACCGCGCCCACGAATTCTGCTGTCGGAAAGCGCCCTACCCCTCGGAGATCGGCCTGGGTAAAGTTCGTTCCTTCCATGCTCGCGCCTTCCAAGATAGCTTCACGAAGATCAGCGTGTTCGAAATCTGCTCGGTCGAGATCAGCGCTGAACAGGTTCGCTCCTCTCAGGTTCGTCTCGTTGAAAGTTGATCCTGAAAGATCAGCATACGTCAGGTTGGCGTCCTCGAGGATCGCTCCGGAAAGATCGGCCCCTGAAAGGTCGACTCTTTCGAGGTTCGCTCCCTTGAGGTCGAAGACGAAGTATTCATGCTTTTCGCGCCATGCATCGATCGCGTGGGCGCCCTGCAAGACGATCTTCACGTGTGTTGAATTGGACAAGGTTGCCTCCATTGGCGGGTAAACGGCGTTGTCGGGAGTCGACTGGGAATAGTACCCAATTTTTAAGATACTGTCAATTGTAGAACCCGGGCTATTTTGATAAAGTGATTAGGTAATTCCTAACCATTCTTCTATGCGCATGATAGAAATTCAGGGGACAAATATGGAGCTTACGCTTCCGATTAAGCAACATGTTGAGAAAAAACTTGAGGCGGTGGCGAAGTTGACGGAGGGGATGGAGCCTTGCGACGTTGCGACCGACGTTGGGAGGACGACAAATCATCACCAAAAGGGCGACGTGTTTAAGGCGGAGTTTATGCTTACGATTCCGAACGCGAAGCTTCGAAGCGAGGCCATGAAGGACGATTTGTACGCCGCGATCGATACGGCCGTTGATCAGCTCAAGCGACAAGTAAAAGAATACAAGGAAAAGTTGCGGGATGCGGATAAGGTAGAGATCGAAACGGCGGTTGAGGAGTGGAGTGAGGACGAGGAAATTTTGTAAATAGATGCTACGACGCCCCGCACGGAAGTTCCGGCGGGGCGTTGAGGTTGTGGCACTTAACGCATTCCAAGGCGATCTATTGCTGGCACGATGACACGGATCGAGAACCACGCGCCGAGGGCGAGCGTGGCGAGTCCTCCTGCGAGGAAAACGCCATATTCGAATGTCTGTCCCGGTTGGGGACGTAGGTACAGCGCGAAGGGACAGAATGCCAGCGTTCCGGATGCTAGGTGTAGTCCGAAAGCGCGCATGGACTTCAGTATCTCATCAGTATCGGATTCGTCGTGACGAAGATTTCGAATCGACATCACGAGTGCGACGATCCCGAACGAGCCAATGAGCAGCCCTAGTTCTTGGTACCGGCTGAAAAACATGAGCACGAAGCCGAAGATGATCGTGATGACGTTTGCTATCAGTATCAAAAACGGCAGTAGCACGAGTACGAGAAGGAGTAGGCCGAGGTTGACATTTTCCCTCAGGTTTTGGCTATTATTCGACATTGAAGCCTCCAACGAAATACTAACGAATTTCATCTAATAGTTCAATGCATTGCTCAAAACGGGAAAAAGAGGCACAATCGACCTAGTATATGAACAAGCTTTTGAATTTGATTTTTGGGGATCCGAATAAGAAGGTTTTGGCGGGACTCCGGAAAGAAGCCGAAAAAGTCCTGGAATATGAAAAAGAGGTAAGTACGCTCGGCGACGAGGCGCTTGCGAAGAAGACGGTCGAATTTAAAGAGCGACTCGCGAAAGGCGAGACGCTTGAGGATATTACTTACGAGGCTTTTGCGGTTGCGCGGGAGGCCGGAAAGCGCACGCTTGGGCAACGCTACTATGATGTACAGGTCATGGGAGGGCTTGTGTTGTCGAGGGGGATGATTGCGGAAATGCGCACGGGAGAGGGAAAGACATTGACGTCGACCGCCCCGATTTATCTTAATGCGCTTTCGGGGAAGGGTGTGCACGTTGTGACGGTGAACGATTATCTCGCAAAACGTGATGCGGTTTGGATGGGTCAGATTTTTTCATTTCTCGGAGTAACGATCGGAGTGATTCAGCACGAAAGCGGATATGTTTACGATCCGTCGTACAAGGCGGATGCGCAAGATGAAAAAACGCAGGATGAGCTTGGAAGTTTTAAGGTCGAGATGGATTTTCTTCGACCTGTTTCGCGAAAGGAGGCATATGCGGCGGATATTACGTACGGAACGAATAACGAATTCGGGTTTGATTATTTGCGCGACAACATGGCGCTCCACCCGGATAACGTCGTACAACGCGGACTCAATTTTGCGATTATCGACGAGGTCGATTCGATTTTGATTGACGAGGCGAGAACCCCGCTTATTATTTCGGGTCCGGCGGAAGAGTCTAACGAGCTTTACGACCGATTTGCGGGGATCGTTAAGGATTTAAAGGTGGACGAGGATTATAACCTCGACGAGAAGATGCGAGTTGCGACGTTTACCGAAAGTGGGCTTAAGAAAGTTGAGGAGCGCCTTGGGATCGAGAACCTCTACGCGTCGGACGCCGGGCTTGCGCATATCCACCACGCCGAGCAAGCGCTTAAGGCGCACGCGCTTTTTGCGATTAATAAGGAATACGTTGTACAAGACGGGGCGGTTAAAATTGTCGACGAGTTTACGGGACGAATTCTCGAGGGGCGACGCTATTCGGACGGACTTCACCAAGCGATTGAGGCAAAAGAAGGCGTGCCGATTCAACGAGAATCGATGACTTTGGCGACGATTACGTTCCAAAATTATTTCCGTCTCTATGCAAAGATTGCCGGAATGACGGGAACGGCGGCAACCGAGGCCGAGGAGTTTTCAAAAATTTATAATCTCGAGGTGGTCGAGATTCCGACGAACAATCCGATTCGTCGTGTTGACGCGGTTGACCGAATTTATAAGAGCGAGAAGGGAAAATGGCTTGCGATTGTCGACGAGATTCGCGAGAAGTATGAAAGAGGCCAACCGGTTCTTGTTGGAACGGTGTCGATTGAGAAAAATGAACTTCTCCATGATCTTTTAATTTCGTCGGGTATTCCGCACCAAATGCTCAACGCGAAGAAGCACGAAGAAGAAGGGCAGGTTGTCGCGCAGGCTGGACGGAAAGGGGCGGTTACGATCGCGACGAACATGGCGGGACGGGGAGTTGATATTAAGCTTGGCGGAGTTCCGTCTACGGAGGCGGAACAGGAGGAGGTTCGGGCGCTTGGGGGTTTGCATGTCATTGGTACCGAGCGTCACGAATCTCGCCGTATCGATAATCAGTTGCGAGGACGATCGGGGCGACAGGGGGATCCGGGGTCTACCGTGTTCTTCGTTTCGCTCGAGGATGATTTGATGCGGATTTTCGGGGCTGATCGAGTACGCGGGATGATGAACGCGCTCCAGCTCGACGAGAAAACACCGATTGAAAGTAAGATGATCTCAAAGGCGCTCGAGAAGGCGCAACAGCGGGTAGAGGGTCATCATTTCGATTCTCGAAAACATGTTCTTGAATATGACGACGTACTAAATAAGCACCGTTTGGCGATTTACGAACGACGCCACGCGCTTTTGTTTGGGGACACTGACCCGATCGAAGAATTGAAGAAATTGATTGAGGCCGAAGCGGAGCGCGTTGCACTTTTCCATACCGGCGAAGCGATCGATCTTCCAAGGGGTTTTGCCGAAGAAAAGAGCGACGCGGATACGGATACGAAAGAGATTGTCGAAGTTTTTAAGACGATTGCGCCGACGACGCCTGAGTTTGACGCGCTTGCGAGCGATCGGCTCGGGAATCCGTCGCGCGATAAGGAACGCCTTGCGCGAGATCGTGACGAAGTGATTCGTGCGTTTACGACGATGATTGACGCGCAACTTGCGCGGGTAATCGAATCGGGGCTTCCGAAGGAGCGCGCGAGCGAAGTGCTTCGTGTTGTAATGCTTCGAATTATCGACCGTGCCTTTATTCGCCACCTTGAAACGATGCGTCATCTTCGCCGTGGAATCGGCCTTTCGGGCTACGGACAGCGCGACCCGCTCGTTGAGTATAAGCGAGAATCTTACGGAATCTTTAATGCACTCATTGCAAATATCGAGCACGATATCGTGTACTCCGGATTTAGAGCGCTCGAGAGTGCGGTAAAGACGCATGCGATGATTACAAACGCACCGTCAGTACTCGAACGCGCAGGTGTCCAATTAAGCGGTGCGGTGAAAACATCGGACAAACCGCAAGAAAACGCACAGATCCAAAATTCAAACGAAACCGCGGGTAGAAATGAGCCCTGCCCTTGCGGGAGCGGGAAGAAGTATAAAAAATGTCACGGAGCCTAATATGACTTTAGAGCAATTTCTTAGAGAGGGGGTAAGAAATCCACGAAGTCCTTGGATCGCATATCGAAGACAGCTATTTCTTTCAGTTCTATTTTTTGTAGCTGTGACTGGGGTGTTTGTCTATATTTTTAAAGACACCGCTCTGTATCTCTTTGAAAATAGAGCGATTTTAAATGACATTTCTTCGTTAGAACAAACATTGTTTATTGGGGAACTACAAATGAGCGGTGTTTTCGTGCTTACTTGGGCCCTCATTATTCTTCCGGTGTTGTTGAGGGGAATGTTTGGGTCGCGGGAAGTAAGGCATCTTATTCGTATCTGGCGTGAACGTGGCCTTCCCGAAAGTGTTGATCCATTTCCGCCTGATACATACGGAAAGGCCACAGACGTTCTTCGTTCTTTTAAGCCGAAAAAATATCGTGATGCTGTGAGGGTCTACGGACAAGATGTTGTTGAATTATTACTTGTCGCTGGCGCATTGTTTTTTGATAAGGAGCATCTCAAGCGTCTTGTATCGATTAAGTCGATCGAAGAGGATCGTGAAGCTGGGCCGGATGATGAGTAGTGTGGAAAAATGATTGACGAGTCGGTTTGGCTGTGTTTAAATTTATACAGATTGACAAGTCACACGACGCACCTCCCCAATAGTGAGAACCTAGTGTTCTGTTCATTGGGGAGTTTCTGTTTTTCAATCATCATGATTCGGGTTCGAGTCCCGACAGGTCCACGGACAAGGGTTGGAAAGCGTGGTAGGATTTGGTGAGTAAATATGCAAAGCTTGGCGAAAAGAAACTTGTTTTTAATGAACCTCCACTCGTTCGCATTTCGGTTTCGAACATTTGAGGGGGTGCTTGCAATTTATTTAGTTGAAATCATGGGATCGTTTACGCTTGCCATGACGGCGCTTGCGGTCATGAGCTTTTCCGCCGCATTGTTTGAAATTCCGACGGGAGTTTTTTCCGACCGTATTGGTAGAACAAAAACAATCACGCTTTACTCACTTACCTGTTTAATCGCACACATTATTTTGTTTATTGCCCATTCGTCGATGTGGGTATTTATCGGCGTGATTATCAATGGGCTCGCGATTGCGTTTCGAAGCGGGACGGTGCAGGCGTTTGTGTACGAAAACCTCGTCGTCGAGGGTCGGGAAGATCTGTTTCAAAAAATTGACGGGCATCGGCAGTCGCTCGAACGCTACGCTCTGGCAATTTCCGGGCTTATCGGAGTAGCGATTATCTATTTCTTTGATATTCGAACGGCGATCGCGGTGACTTTGGCTATCATGTTCCTTGCAAACTTTCTCGTTCTTTGGCTTAAGGATGTCCATGCCCCCGATCCAAAATCATCTAATATTTACGGGACGTTTTGGAAGGCATGGAATCTTTTTCGTTTGAATCCGAGTCTACGCAATATCGGAATCGGAAAGATGCTTTCCGTTGGAGGGGAGTATATCGAGTACCGTTTTCGTGCGTTGTACCTCGCGCTTCTTATGCCCGACTGGCTCGTGAACCTTCTCGGGATTACGAATAATATTATCTCGGGAATTGTAATGAAGTATACACATAAAATTGTCGGACGTTTTGGATTTACAAAAGTCCTTGTGCATCTTTCTGTGTTTGATCGGTTTTTCTCGGCGGGCATGGTTCTTATCCATTCCTTCACTGCATCGCTTGGTTTAACGGTGGTCTCGAGTGTTTCATACGGGGCTCGACAAATCGCTTCGGATCATTTACTCCAAAAGGAGTACTCGAAAAATGAACGAGCAACGATCGGAAGTATCGTTGGGCTCGGCGGAAGTGTCGTCTACGGGGCGCTTGGAGTTGCGCTAGGGCTTCTCGCGGATACAATAGGGATTAAGTCGACGATTTTATTATTAAACGGGTTACTTCTTTCAACGGCGGTTTTCTATGCCATAGGAATCGCATATGCAAAAAAAGTGGAACAAAGTAAGTAAAAAGACGGTTCAGGAATTTATATGAAAAAGGTTAGAAAGCCGACTAAGGAGATAACGATCCGCTCATCGACGGCGGAGTACTTGAGATTTGTTTCCGTGATTAGGGGCGAAAATTCCGCGGTGGAGCTTCGCTATGAAGATGAAAATATCTGGCTTACGCAAAAAATGATGGCGGAGCTTTATGGAGTTTCTGTGCCGGCTATTAATCAACATCTCAAGAAGCTTTTGGAGGACGGTGAAATCAACGAGACAGTTATTAAGCAATACTTAATAACTGCCACAGATGGAAAAAATTACACGGTAGATCACTATAATCTCCAGGCCATTATCTCCGTTGGTTTCAAGGTGGAAAACGAGCGCGCAGTACAATTTCGTAAATGGGCACGCCAAATTGTGAAGGACTATACTATTCAGGGGTGGACCATGGATACTGATCGGCTCAAGCAAGCGCACCAATTTGACAAGGCGTTTTTTGATCGACAACTACAAAGGATTCGCGAAATCCGTCTAAGTGAGCGGATGTTTTATCAAAAGGTTACCGATATTTACGCAACGAGTACGGACTATGATGCAACCGCAAAGACAACCATTGAGTTTTTTAAGACAGTGCAAAATAAACTGCACTATGCGGTGCATCGGCATACAGCCGCAGAACTCATCGTAGAGCGAGCGAACGCAGGGAAAGATGCGATGGGACTAACGACATGGGAGAATGCTCCGGATGGCAAGATTCAGAAATTTGACGTCTCTATCGCTAAAAATTATCTCACACCAAGGGAGATGGATTTTTTAGAACGGTTGGTGTCCATGTATTTGGACTACGCGGAATTGCAAGCTGATCGTGCGATTCCGATGACCATGGAGGACTGGGCAAGGCGGCTAGATTCTTTTATTGAGTTCAACGGCTCCGAGATACTAATCGGACCCGGTAAAATGAGTCATGAAGAGGCAAAACTTTACGCAGAAACGCAGTTTGAGAAGTATCGAATCGTGCAGGATCGATTGTACGAAAGCGACTTTGATCGGTTCACACAACTCGAGAAGAGAGTTGAGGAGGAAACAAAAGATGACCTATAAATTTTATATGCAACAACCCTGGAAAAAGGTGAAAGAAGAGACGGTCTATGAAAATCCGTACTGGCGGGTGGACGAGGAACGGTGGGTCACTCCAAGCGGAAACGAACTTGATTGGTACGTCCAGCGCAAGGATCCGTTCGCGATGGTTGTTCCGTTTGACGGGACCCATCTCTATTTTGTCAGTGTTTTTCGACCGCCGCTCGGGAGATACATTCTTGAATTTCCGGCGGGTGGTTATAGTGACGGTGATTCTTTAGGCGCTGCGAGGCGCGAGCTTGAAGAGGAGACGGGTTTTGTCGCCGGAAAGCTAACCGAGATTGGAAGCGCATTTTCATCGACGGGCGTTTCGGGAGCTGAATTCTTTGTTTACCTTGCGGAAGATTTAAAAGAGGGCGTTACAAAACATGACGAGGGCGAGGAGGGAATAGAAGTTGTGCGCGTGCCGGTCGAGAAGGTTGGCGAAATGATCCGTCGTGGAGAGATTCGATGTGGCGAAACATTGGCGGCTTACTTAATGTTTTTGAATAGAGAAGATGTTGTATAATGTGTTATATGTCGATTGAAACAATCATGATGGTCTTACTCTGGATTGGTGGTTTTGTGTTTGCGGGTCTGGTTCTAGGATTTTGGATTTGGATGCTAGTTGATTGCGTGAGGCGAAAATTCGAGGACAGGATTCTTTGGGTGATCCTTATGCTTTTCTTCGGAATTCCCGTATCGATCGTTTACTTCTTCGCCGTGTACTTAAAAGAACCTCGGGTTAACGCATGATGCGGGTAGTCGCTTTATGAAAAAAATACTCTTGGCGTTTGTTATTTTGGCAAACATTGTTCTTGTCGGGGTAATCATTGCGGTAGTCGTCGTGCGTGAAGGGACTCAGCGTGTTTCTGAGGAGGCACCCTTTGTGCACCCTGACGGAGGTTTTGGAAAACCAGTGATTTATTTGTACCCTGAACAGGAGATGGACGTGCGTGTTGATGTTGAGCCAATCGGAGGCATGACCTATTCTGATCCTGTTTATGGAAACGGGTGGAACGTTCGTGCTACTCCGGCTGGTGCAATGCTTAACTACGGTGACGGAAAAACCTATCCATATTTATTTTGGGAGGGTTTTGGAGAAAATTATGAATCGCCGGAATTCTTTTGGGTTGTAGAACGGGAACAGGTTTCGGAATTTCTTGATACGACGCTAGGGCGATACGGGCTTGTGGACCGTGAAATTACCGACTTTAAAGAGTTTTGGGTGCCAAGAATGCAGGACGCTCAGTATTATAAAGTTGGGTTTCACGAAACAGCGTATATGGATCTTATGGCGCCCCTTGAGGTTAGCCCGAGGCCTGATAGCGTTCTACGGATTTTGATGGATTTCGAGGAGCTTGATCGGCCAATCGTGGAAAAAACTCCGCTCGAGATACCTGTCTTTGGTCGAAATGGATTTACGGTGGTTGAGTGGGGTGGCGTTTTGCGATAATTCTATTCGTTTATTATGAAACTTTATTACTTGGTCATTGGGATTCTTGTTGCGACTTTTGCGAGTCTTTGCGTTGTTCTCATCTTCTTACTTCGGGAAGACGAGACTGTTTTGACGCCGATTTCCGAAACGGTACCGTCGGCGCCAATAACTGCCGAGGTAAAAGAAGAGGTTGTAGAGGAAGCGTCGTTGATTTCGCTCGAAACAATTTTTGATCAAGCGGTTAAGCAGGAGCTCGTTTATATCGATTACAATACAACGACTTGGAAGGCGACCGACCGATCGTCGATTGCAAAAGAGGCTCTGCGCACATTCGATTCCGCAAATTGGTATCTAGAAGGATATAACGGAGCGGAAGGAAATTTTAGAATTGCTGTCTTTTTAACGCCGAACAATGAGCAACTAATTGTTATTGAAAATATTTCGTGTGGCCCAGGTTGTATGCAGGAAGTGAAGGGGTACAAGATGATGGGCGGGCGACTTGTTCTTGATAAAACGTATTCGGATTTAAGGGCTCTTATTCCCGATGCGCTTCTCGAAAAAGGGAATATCCTTTTGTCGCTTCCACAACATGGAACGACGATTGATCTTATCGAACAGTTTTCGCAAGAGGATGTCGGGGGTCTCGAGTGGCGGGGTGGAGAGTTCGTTTTTGTAGGTGTGCTATAATCCTCGGCGTATGCAAAAATTAGAAGAGGTTTATAAAAATTTACAGGGAAAGAAGAAAGAGAAGGCCGAGATTGTGAAAATGTTCCGAGATGAACTTACGCAGAAAGAGCGGTACGCCGAAATCGCCGAAGAGATGAAAAAGCTCCGCGAGGAGAAGAAGGGGATTGAGCAGGAAGTAAAGGCTGGCGCTCCGAAAGAGTACGATCGGCTCGAGGAACTTAAGGTCGATATTGCGGCCGATCAGGAATTATTGGCTGATATTGCCCTAAATATGTACGCGAAGGAGGAGACGGTTGAAATTGTTGATGAGCACGATCAGGCTTGGTACCCACAATTCCGCGTTGCTTTCAAGCGACTTTAACACACGCCGACTTGCGAGAAATAGAGGTATCTCCTAAAATGCAGGCACTTTTGAACATGTATGAACAAGCGCACCTCTAGCTCGAGAAAAAGTCTTTCTTATTCAGTTGTCGGTGTTGTTCTCCTTGCCCTGTTTGCGGGGAGTGTCGCGTTTCCGGGACCATGGAATTCGATTAAGTCCGTTTTGCCATTTTGGCCGGGACTTTCGCAAGAAGGGTTTCTTCTTGGACTCGATTTGCAGGGAGGGGCGCATCTTGAATATGACGCTGATATGGCGAATATTCCCGATAGCGACCGAGCGCAAGCACTCGAGGGAGTTCGCGATGTTATCGAGCGACGGGTAAACGCGTTTGGCGTTTCGGAGCCAATTGTTCAAACGACGAGTACCGGAGGCGCTTATCGCGTAATCGTTGAGCTTGCCGGAGTGCAAAATATTGACGACGCGATCTCGCTTATTGGGGAAACGCCTATTTTGGAATTTAAACTTCCGTCGAAAGATTTAACGATTGATCCGACCGAGGAGCAACAGGCGGAAATTGACGCGGCGCAAGAGACGGAGCGTGCGGAGGCGCTTCGCGTACTTGAGCTCGCAAAAGACGCCGAAAATTTCGCGACGCTTGTCGAAGAGTATTCGGTTGACGAGACGACGAAGCGTTCCGGCGGGTATGTCGGATTTGTTGATGAAGATCATTCTGTTTTTGGTGGACTCGCGAAACGAATTCGAACAGATCGGTTGCGCGTCGGAGTTATCGACGGACTCTACGAGTCTGAAAGCGCGATGCATATCGTTAAGTACTTGAGTTCCGCGCAAAATACGAAGGTTGAGGCTTCACACATTATCGTTTGCCACAATGAATCGAGCGGATGTGAAAACGAGCGAACGAAGGCGGAGGCGCTTGCGCGTATTACCGAAGTTCAAGAAAAGGCCACTACGCGTAACTTTGCCGATCTTGCCCGCGAATATTCGGAGGACGCGACGGCTGAAAGTGGTGGATCGCTTGGATTTTTGGCGGATGGAGATACGGTTGAGCCGTTTAACGACGCGCTTTTCTCGATGCGAACCGGAACGATTTCCGACATTGTTGAAACGGAATACGGATATCATTTGATCTACCGAACGGATGCCGAGTCGGTCATGACCTATGAAATTCAACATATCGAGATGCCTTGGACAACAGCTTCCGATATTCTCGATCTCGACGGTTGGGATAACACTGGGCTTTCCGGAGAGCATGTAAAAAGCGCAAGCGTTGCGTTCGATCAACAAATTGGTGGTCAACCATACGTCGTCCTAAGCTTCAACCAAGAAGGAGCGGCGCTCTTTGAAACAATTACCTCGGAAAATATCGGAAATGTCATTGGAATTTTCCTTGACGGCGAGCCTATTTCGACGCCGGTTGTGCAGGATGCGATTTACGGCGGAGAGGCGACGATTGTCGGGCTTGGAAATCTTAACGAGGCAAAGCTTCTCGTTCAGCGTTTAAACGCTGGTGCGCTTCCAGTTCCGATCGATCTTGTCGCGCAACAGCAAGTCGGACCAACGCTCGGAAAAGTATCGCTTGATAAGAGTATTAACGCGGCGTTGATTGGGTTCTTGTTCCTCGCGGTATTCATGATTGCGTACTACCGATTTGCTGGACTACTCGCGATGCTTTCTCTCGCTGTTTACTCGGCGATTAACCTTGCGATTTACAAGTTATTCGGCGTAACGATGACGCTTGCGGGAATCGCTGGATTTGTTCTTTCGCTTGGTATGGCGGTTGACGCGAACGTATTAATTTTCGAACGACTTCGAGAAGAGTTGAAGTCCGGTCGCGATCTTTCAACCGCGATTGACGAAGGGTTCCGCCGAGCTTGGACCGCGATTCGCGATGGAAATATCACGACGCTTATCGCTGCCGGAACGCTGTTTGCTATGAGTACGAGCTTTATTAAGGGATTCGCCTTAACGCTCGCAATCGGAATTCTTGTCTCGATGTTTACGGCGATCTTTGTAACGCGTATCTTCCTTAAGTTCGCCACGCTCTTTAAGCCGCTTCGAAAAAATTGGTTGTATAACGGTAAACTCTCCTAATATGTTCTCGACATTCTCAGTTGTAAAACACACAAAAATCTGGCTTGGTTTTTCGGGTCTTCTTATTCTTGCCTCCTTTGTTTCAATCGGAATTTGGGGTCTTCGCCCAGGAATTGATTTTACCGGAGGATCGCTTCTTCATATTGAAACAGAAACGGCGCTAACGGTTGCCGAAGTTCGCGAGACGCTAGGAGCGGCCGGATTTGAAACGAAAGTACAGGCTGGAGAAGGGACGGCACTTTTTATTCGTACCGGAGCGCTTACGGAAGAAGAGCATACAAAAATTGTAACGACAATCGATGCTGCTTACGGCGACGTTGAGGAGTTGCGTTTTGATTCGGTCGGTCCTACGGTCGGAAAGGAGTTGCAACGAAAATCTTGGCGTGCGATTATCATTCTTTCGGTGCTCATTGTTCTTTACGTTGCCTACGCGTTTAGACGCGTAACTGAGCCGGTCTCGAATTGGACCTACGGCGCGCTTACGGTTCTTACCGGTCTTCACGATGTTATTATTCCGCTCGGCGTGTTCGCGATCCTTGGTCAGGTTCTCGATTATCAAATCGATACAACAATTATCGCGGCGCTTCTTACGATCATGGGATATTCGATTAACGATACAATTGTTGTTTTCGACCGAACCCGCGAAAATCTCGCCGAGCAACGTGGAATGAAGTTTACAGACATTGTCGACTTAAGCGTTCGTCAGAGCTTCACGCGCTCGTTTAACACATCGTTTACAACGCTTCTTGTCCTTTTCGCGATCTTATTCTTCGGAGGAGATACGACAAAACCATTCGTCCTTACCCTTATTATCGGAATTTCCGCGGGAACCTATTCGTCGATTTTCGTTGCGAGCCCACTTCTTGTCCTCTGGCAAAAGTTCCGAGAGCGAAAAGCCCGTGCATAACTGGTAATACAGCTTTGGCGCGTATGATATACTTCATACGTTGCTATGGAACTACGTGAAATCCTCGAATTTTTTATCGTAACTCCGCCCGACGTGCTCGCGGCGAAGGCGCTTCTCTATTTTGGGTGGGTGCCGATTGTTGCGGTTGTTATTTGGGGATTTGTCCAAATCTGGATAGATAACAAGCAGGGTCAGTATCTTTCGAGGGTAAAGTTCGTTTACCTTTCTATTTCCGTTCCGCCGGCGTCCGTTCAAACGCCAAAGGGAATGGAGAACTTCTTCGCGACAATGATCGGAACAAAATCGTCGATTACTTGGAAAGAGAAGTGGCTAGATGGAAAATTCCACATGTTTATTTCGTGTGAAATTGTGAGTATCGGAGGAAAGATCCAATTTGTGATGCGTGTACAAAAGAAGGATCAGGATATGCTTGAAGCGGCGCTCTACGCACAATATCCGGACGCACAAATTGTTGAAATCGAGGATTACGCAAAAGATTGGCCGGAAACATTCCCTAATGATGAAATGAACTCTTGGGGAGGTCAAATGGTTCTTAAGAAGCCGTCCTATCATCCGATTAAAACCTACGTAGATTTTGAGCACCAGGGCGAGAAGGATTTGCGATTTAAGGACCCGCTTTACGTTATTTTGGAGCAACTCGGTAAAATGAGACCGAACGAAATTTACGCTATCCAAATTATTATCATGCCGATGGATGAGCAAGACGCGTGGCGTAAGCCGGGTATTAAGTTCCTCGAAGAAAAACTCGGAAAAGGGAAAGTTGATAAGAAGAGTAATGTCATTGGCGATGCCCTAATGTGGGCTCCGGCGGAGATGATGAACCAGATTACGGGAGGAATGCTTGGGATTGGAGGTGGGGGAGAGGAGGCGAAAAAAGACGACTGGGCGATGTTTCGCCTTACTCCACAAGAGCAGGATCAGGTTAAGGACGTAACCCGTAAGTTGAGTAAGTATGGATGGCTTGCGAAGATTCGTTTCGTCTATCTTTCCCCGAATGACGCATATCGAAAAGGATCGATCGCAAGTATTTCAAAGGGAATGTTTGCGCAATTTGCGAACCTTAACGATAACTATCTTGGACTATTTGACCCGGCGACACCGAAAGACGACTATTTCTGGATGGAGTGGCAAATGCCTGCGAAACAAAAACGTATTGTTCGTGGATTTAAGCAACGTAACTTTAGTTTAGGAGCCGACCCATTCGTTCTTAATACGGAGGAACTCGCGACGCTCTTCCACTTCCCGGCGGGTGACGCTCGCGTTCCGGCCTATCCTTCGGCCGCTTCGAAATTGTCGGAAGCTCCGGCGGGTCTTACAACGATTCCGGAAGCGGAAATTACAATCCCGCTCTCTAAAGACGATAAGCCGGCGATGGTTCGAACGCCCGAGAAGCTTGTCGTTCCAATGCCGAAGCCTCCCGTTCCGCTCGATCCTTCCTTTGACGAGCGAAAACCTGTTCCAAAAATGCAAATTGAGTCACCTTCAAACGAAGACGTTCCGCCGAATCTCCCAATCTAGTCGCTATGCAAGAGCAAAATGATATTACATACTTTGCGAAAACGAATTTTCGCAATGCGATGCAACAATTCGGAATTAAACGCGACGATAGAAGGCGTCACATGTATGTCATTGGAAAAACCGGAATGGGAAAGACGACCCTTCTTGAAAACATGGTTCTTTCCGATATGTATCACGGAAACGGCGTTTGCTACGTCGATCCACACGGAGATACCGCGGAAAAGTTGATCGATTATGTTCCTTCGTGGCGGATGAAGGACGTTATTTATTTTAATCCGTCGGATCTTGAATTCCCGATTGGATTTAATATTTTAGAAAGTGTCGACGACGGGCTTAAACATCTTGTCGCGGCGGGAATGATGGGCGTGTTTAAGAAGATTTGGGAGAATGTTTGGTCGGCGCGAATGGAGTATATTTTAAACAATACGATTTTGGCGCTTCTTGATACGCCGGGAACAACACTCCTTGGAATTAACCGAATGCTTTCCGATAAGGACTACCGAAAGATGATTGTTGATAATGTACAGGATCCGATCGTAAAGCAGTTTTGGGTACGAGAGTTTGAGGCCTACCAAGATAAGTTTGCGACGGAAGCGGTTGCCCCGATCCAAAACAAAGTTGGACAGTTTTTAAGCGCGAGTATTATTCGTAACATTGTCGCGCAAGAAAAATCGACGATCAATATTCGGGCGATCATGGACGAGCAAAAGATTTTTATCGTGAACTTGTCGAAGGGACGAATCGGAGAGGATGCCTCGCGACTTCTTGGAGGAATGCTTATTACGAAGATCCAGATGTCGGCGATGGAGCGGGTTGATATGAAGGAGAGTGAGCGACTCGATTTTTACTTGTACGTCGACGAATTCCAAAACTTTGCCGTTGAATCCTTCGCGAGTATTTTGTCCGAGGCGCGAAAGTATCGCCTAAACTTGATTATGGCGCACCAGTACATTATGCAACTTTCGGAGGAGGTGCGTGACGCGGTATTTGGAAACGTTGGATCGATCGTTGCCTTCCGTGTTGGAAGTCCGGACGCACAATTTATGGAGGCGGAGTTTTTCCCGCGCTTTACTCCTGAGGATTTGATTAACCTTCCGAAATATCAGATTTATTTAAAGTTAATGATTGACGGAGTTACGAGTCAACCGTTTTCGGCGTTAACGCTTCCTCCGATCGCGCAACGAACGGGAAGCGAGGCACAAGTTATTCAACTTACACGGGAATGGTACGGAGGGAATCGAAAGGAGATTGAGGGACGCGTTGCGGATTGGAGTGGGTTTGGCGAAGGGGTTGATCTTGATAAGGTGCGTACCGAAGTGAAGGAAGCGAAAAAGACCGCGAAGAAGGAGCGCTTCTCGCACGAATACGAATGTACCCGTTGCGGAAAGAGCTTTAAGATCCCGGTTGAGCTTGATCGTTCTCGTCCAATTTATTGCGAAGACTGCGTTCCGATTATCCAAAAAGAACGCGAAGATCAAAAAAATCGAAAGAAAGGGGCGCCGGCAAAAGAAAAACGTGTTGAACCGATTCCTCCAAAGGTAAAAGACGGCGAACTTGTTGTAAAAGAGGAGCCGAAGGAGACGGTTTCGCTAGAGGCGCTTAAGCCGACACCGGCACCCGTCGAAACACCAATTATTCCAAACAAAGTGACGCCAATCGTCGAAGCTCCGCGTGCGCTTGAAATGCTTAAGGTAGAGCCTGCGGTT
>CAZBFR010000009.1:0-1764 GCA_964491425.1 uncultured Gammaproteobacteria bacterium | reverse complement strand
TTACGCTATGACACCGCTCCAAGCCGTTGTTCTCGGCGCGATTCAGGGCGTTTCCGAATTTCTTCCGATCTCTAGCTCGGGTCATCTTATCCTTTTCCCGAAACTCTTCGGGTGGACGGCGCAGTCGATCGGTTTTGACGTTGCGGTTCATTTCGGAACACTTCTCGCGATTTGCCTTGTTATGCGCGCGGAACTAGGGGAGATTCTCGTTCGCATGCGCTACAATCTCGACTTTGCGCTAAAAGCCCTTCTCGCGACAATTCCGGCCGTGATTTTTGGCCTCTTAATCGGCGATCGATTTCTCGAAGCGGTTCGCTCACCGATCGTTGTTGCCGTGAATTTAATTGTCTTCGGCGTTCTTCTTTTTGTTGCCGATTATTTCCGAAAACAAGCCTCGCGTAAGCGAACGGCGCTCCCAGAAGTTTCTTGGCCTCACGCGCTCCTTATCGGCGTCGCTCAAATGATTGCGATTATTCCGGGCGTATCTCGATCCGGCGTAACAATGACGGCTGGATTATTTCTTGGAATGGACCGCTCCTCCGTTGCTCGTTTTTCATTCCTCCTCGCGATCCCCGTTATTTTTGGCGCCGGAATAATGACCCTTGCCGATTTTAACGGCGACGAATCGTTTACAATCGTCGGTCTTGGAATTCTTTCTGCCGCGATCGCTGGATTTCTTTCCGCCTCCTTCCTACTCCAGGTTATTTCCCGTATTTCACTCGGTTGGTTCACACTTTATCGTGTAATATTAGCTGTTATTATCCTCCTGTTTATAATTTAATTGTCTCAGTAGAGATTTTTGATAGTGTTTAGTATTAGGAGGTGCTATTTTGAAGACCGCTTCGGCCGTTAAGGCTACCGCTTCATTGTCGGTTACATCGGTTACCGAATGGGCTCAGCGCTTTGTTGGACCTTCGTTGAGCGGTAATCGGAATTTCAAGGAGAGCGAAAAGCTCGAGGCGTTGTCCGAGAGTCTGCAGGCAACGCGTCCGTTTCAGAGGTTGCGAGATGTACGAACGTGTCGGATCACGGTTGCGAGTGATGGTCGGAGGACCATGGATCACACGAGAGCCGAGCATTCGATCGCTGCCGCCGGCCAGGGACTCGCGATCGCACAGCAGTTCGAACTCTCGTTCAAGCAGTGTCAGCTTCTCGTGGCGGCACTACTCCTCCACGACATTGGCCATGCCTGGTTCTCGCACCGTGGCGAGCACCTGATCGCTCCCTACACGGGCGGTCACGAACAGGTTGGGTACAAGTTGGTGCGCGAAGATGCCGAAATTCGCGCGGTACTCGAGGCTTTCGGCCTGAACGTCGAGGAAGTGATCGAGATCATGGCCGAGAAGGGTCCGCTCGGAACGATTCAGTCGATCGCGGACTCGTTGTACTTGGTACTCGATAGTCACGCCCTTGGCTACGACGATTTCGGCTTCGACGAAGCGCGCCGTTTGATCCATCTCGGACTGCGCGGGATTGACAACGAGTCTCTTCTCGTCAACGATGTCGCGTTGATCCGCGGGTTTCTTAATGCCCGCCGACAGAGGTACATCGACTCGTACCTTTCGCTCGCGACGCGTCGTCGTTCGGCGGTGCTCAACGCGCTTATGGAAATGGTGATCGGGGAGATTGGGATTGAGCGGTATGTCCGCGAGGCGACGCTCGGACGCGATCAGGATCTCTGGTCGCTCGTTCCAAGGAATCGCAAGGCGGAGGTGCTTACCGCTTTCCTCAATCACCACCCGGTACGGGTACATACCGAGATCG
>CAZBFR010000008.1:0-20222 GCA_964491425.1 uncultured Gammaproteobacteria bacterium | reverse complement strand
AATTTTGTAAGAAAAACTGTTCCCATTGCGGGTTCCCGGGTCATTTGTAATAAACGTCGTTTCCGTAAACCCCTTGATTACGAGCATGTGATAGAGAGGTCCTTCACCGCTAAAGTTCGGATTTGGAAGTTCCCTCCCGGCGGACGGAACAATAACTGGTCGCCCGGCGAGAATTTCCGCTTTGATTTCCTCGGGCGTTGGATTTTCTACGACATGCGCGTTCACTTCGAAAAACATATCGAGAAGCTGAACCGTCTCGGAAGCCGTCGTATCGAGATAGTAGCCAAAAAAGTCTTCCTCAAACGCAACGGTTTGAAGGAGTGCTCGGTCCGCCGTCGAGGCATCAATCACTCCAGACTTACCCTTGTAGTATTCGGACACCATGTACGCCGAAGCCTCCTCACACGCTTCCTGATACGGGAGCGACCAATTCGCCATAGGGGCTTGCGATGTAAATGGAACGCTTAACAAAAACTCCTTCGGCGCTTCGGCCGGTTCCTCGGTCGGTTCTTCGACAGGCAGCTCTACCGGTTCCTCGGTCGGTTCTTCGACAACAGGATCCTTTACGACCTCTTCGTAACTCACCTCGGGAATATCCGGGGTCTCAATCACCTTCGGTTCACGTTTTATATACCAAAATCCGGCGAGAACAACGAGGACTACGGCGACACTGATCTTTGACATAGCATTTGTTTATTTACTCCCTCGAGGCACGCGTAAGAAAACGGGCAATCGTCGTCCGTTTTACACTCGCACATCTCAACGCAAACTTGCGCACACAACTCCTCCTCCTTCGGACAAAGCGACCCACACTCGTTCCACACCCCTCCCGAGGCGTCACAAGTCGCCTTTGAAAGCGGAACGCCCTCTACCTTCGGCTCAGGAACCGAACGATTAACGAGAGCAAGGATTACCGCAACAACAAGCACCCCGAAGAAAAGGATAATTTGCCATGTCGGTAATTCTTTCTTCATAGTCGCGACGACATCTCTTTCTCAATCCACTTCTTTAAAAACCATGTTGCTCGAACGTCATCCTCGTTGTAATCGATAATTTTTTGTTTTGCTTTTGGATCGCCGTCCACAAGAAAATCTTCGTACCACAAAACGGAATCGAGGCCAGAAGCGTCCTTCGTACGCCAAGCAAACCCGAGGAACTTCGCGATATCCTTAAGCGAATAGAACGGCATCGGGAAAATAATCGTGTCGCGCATTTTCGTTAGAAGATCGATAAAGCGCGCTTCAAGTTGTTTTTCAACCGATTCGGGCATTCCGTAAAGCGACTTCATTCTTCGCATAACGTCAATCTCGTACCACCCGTAATGGTAGACGTTAAGGTGGGCCCGCGACTCCATGAATTCCATAAATTTCTCCCAAGCCTTCCCTTCGTCCTTTTCCGAATCGGCAAAGAATGAATGAAACACGGGCTCGGATCCCGGAACAACCTCGAGCACACCAAACAAATAGTCGAGATCGCGCAGTGGGTCGCTTTCGATATCGAGAACGAGCGCTCCCTCGGGATCCCGCGGAAGGTCGATCGTCCCGATAAAAATCACTCGCTTTTCCTTAATCGAAATAGCTTGTTGCTGTAAAAAATAGAGTCGATCAAGAGAAAGATCCGGAATCTTTTTTAACTCGGCAAGTTTTGCGTCAGCTAGTTGTGAAACAGTTTTAATCCCCGCACCTTCGATTGCCGAAATTTCACTTTTCCACACTCGGTTAAGAAGCGAAAGGTGGTCGCAAGCCTCGACTTCTTTAAGAAACGTTTCGAAGTAAGGGGATTGCTTATATCCCGACGTAAGGAAGTGCGATTCTCGCTCTCCGCCGTGAATCCGCTCGATTCGATCGAGTACATCGCGAAAATCCGGCTCAAACTCGTCGATAACGTAACTACTCTTTTCTCCCCCTCCGTGAATTACGTACCCGTTAATCGGCTTTACGTTCTGGATTCGTTCGAGAATCATTGCGTAAAAACTTCCCTGATACTTATATTCTTCTTTTAGATGTGACGACCGCTTAATATCGCAAGCAACGTAATACCAATCGCCAAACACCGACTTCCCTTCGACGCGCTCTAAAATATCGGGCCGCCCAACATACTGCTCAAACATGAGCACGCCCTTATAGATCGTTTGAACACCTTTTTTCATTAGCTCAAGCGTTCGACGCGCACCGTCGTCCATATCCTCCGTATCTACTTCGACAAACTCCCTTCCACCGAGAAGTCGAATTTCGTTTTCACGAATCAATCCTTCGTTTTGCAGTTTCGCGAGAAGCGATTCGCGCGCCTCTCCACGAGAAAAGTCCTCAAATACCCATGCCGGGCACTTGAGGTACTTATAAAAATGCTGTTCGGTTATCGGCGGGCGTTTCATAGGAAAAGTATACCATTTCCGCCCGAGTTCGCTACTTTGTTTCTTCCGAAGCCTCTGTTTCAACTTCTACAACACTCACTTTTTTCATCACATCATCTTGCGCAAGCGCGTCAACAACTTCGATTCCCTCTACGACGCGTCCGAAAATCGTATACGCTTTTGGAAGCGGATAGTCCTTTAACATGATAAAGAATTGGCTTCCGTTCGTGTTTGGACCGTGGTTTGCCATTGCAACAATCCCCTTATCGTAGGAATACGAGTCCGTAAGCTCGTCTTCGAACTCGTAACCAGGGCCACCCGTTCCCCAAAGTGGGCGCTTCGCTTCTTCGCGAGTATACGGATCGCCACCCTGAATAACAAAGCCCTCGACTCGTCGGTGGAAGCGTAGCCCGTCAAAGTAATTTTCGCTTGCGAGCTTAACGAAGTTAGACGTCGCTTTCGGCGCGGTATCTTCAAAGAGTTCAAAGACAATTACTCCCTTATCCGTTTCAATTCGAATATGCTTTCGGGCAATTTCCTCGGTCTGTGTTGGTTCCGTCATAGTCGGTTCAGTCGTTACAGGTTGAATAGGCTCTTCTGCGTAAGGCAGAGTCTCTTCCGCGATCGGCGCGGTGATTTGTTTTGAAAAACATCCCGCACCGATGAGAAGAAAAACGAGGGCAATAAAAGCCCCCTTTGTTTTTCCCGTCATAAAAATTACATTCGTGTCTCGATCACGTAGATAGAAGTAAGAAGAACGGCGCTAAGTGCGAACACGAGAACAAGGAGAAGACTTACGAGCTCAACACTTCCCATTGGAAGCGATTGGCAATCCTTGCAAACATGATCTCCACCGTGAGTTTGCTTGTGCATCGGCTCATTGTCAAGAGGCATATCTTCAACATCCTCTTCCGGCTCTACCGGAGGTTCCGTAAGCGGAACGGTCATTGTTGCGGCATCGTCGTCCGCTTCCATCGCCATGGTTTCGTGCTTTCGCATGTGCGAAAGGTACCCCGCGCGATTTTTCGCCGTGAACGAACAGTGACGGCAGGTGGTTGATAAAGTTTGTACTGTCATAGCTCCTCCGATTTATTGATTGATGTACCTATTTTAGCACATCTTAGGTATTTTCGAAATGATGTGTGGAAAAGTTAGGCGGGCTGCTCAAAGCCAAAGACGGAACGCCCAAACCAACCAAACGCCGTTCCCGCTCGGTACATCGGCGTTTGAAGCGCGAGACGCTCAACAACGGCCTCTAAACGAAAGTCGAATTCACTTTTCGCGAGGTCCGTAAGATTTTTTCCATCTCCCGCGAGCACCTCAAGATACGGTTCAGGTTGTCCGGTAAGATAGACCGCTTTTACAAGTACGTTTGGCGCTATCCCACGCGAAACAAGTTCTCGCGCGACAAAACGCGCCATGACCGCTCCCGCACGAGAAGGATGAAACGGATCACGTCCAGTCATAAATCCAACACTATAAGGCAAAAGCCCTCCGTAGGTATCAACCGCCTCCCAAACACCCGAGGCACCCGCTCGGTCAAGAAGTCCACCTTCGACAAACGGAGCTCCGGGATTTACATAAAGCTTTACTCCTTCAAGGGTCTTTAATTCCGGTTCAACAATCGCTTCGATCGCCGCTTGGCGGAGCGACGTTGGTTCGGTATCCGTTTCGGATTGTGCGTGGACCGTTACAAATTTTACTTTATCTCCGTCGATTCCGAGTTGAACAAGTCCGTCGGGTTTTAAAAATCGGAATCGGTCGTCGGTACGGCGGGCGCGGTCGAGTCGCTCGGCGATTGAACGCGCGATAACGTAGGGGCGAGGAAGAAACTCGCGTGTTTCCTTTGTCGCGTAGCCAAACACGGGGATATCGTGACGCACAACCCCCGAAACGATCGCCTTCGATTCCGCTTCGCTTGGTCGCTCGATATGGATAAACGGTTCGAGATCGTCGTCGTAACCTACGGCGCTATACACTTGCCTTGCAAGTCCGGTCGCGTCGAAATCCGCGCGGGAATCAACGGTTCCTCCGATCATAAGCATTCCGCGCGACCCCATAGCACGAATCGCAATATGCGCTTTCGGATCCCGGCGCAAATATTCGTCGACGATTCCTTCGACGATTTGGTCGCAAATTTTATCGGCGTGTCCCGGGAGTGGGACGGTGACGACTTTAAGCATAGACTAGAAATTAGCACACTTTTTTGTTCTTATCCACAACCGGATTTGCGTTCGGTTTTTGTACGGTTATAATACAAACAGATACCAAACACTATGTCTCGTCTCCCCCCACTTACAAAAAAACAAAAGGACGTCCTCGACTTTATCGAGAACTTTATCAAGGACGCCGGCTACACTCCCTCCTACCGAGAAATAGCAAAGGGACTCGGCCTCTCCTCCGCCTCGACGGTTTACCAGCATATTCAAGCGCTGTGTGAAAAAGGGGTCATTAACACCGGTGAGGACGGATGCGCAAGATCGATTGAACTCGTTGAAACGGATGCCCTTTCCCCCTTGAGTATCATGCTCCCGCTTGCCGGGGTCATTACCGCGGGAGAACCGATCGAAGCGGTTGAGGAAAACGAAGCGATCGCGATACCGACGGACTTCGTCGTCGACGCGGAAAACTCCTACGTCCTTAAAGTGAAGGGACGGTCAATGATCGAGGACGGGATTTTCGACGGAGACTATGTCGTAATAGAACGCAATCCTTCGCCAAAAAACGGAGACGTCGTCGTCGCGCTTCTCGACAATGCCTACGCAACACTCAAACGCTTCTACCGAGAGGCGAATCATATACGACTCCAGCCGGCGAACAGTACGATGAAACCAATTCTTATCAAGGGCGATATCAATATCCAAGGAATTGTACGGGCCGTGATCCGAAGATTCTAAGTTCATTCCATCTTCGTGCGAAGCTTACGCTTGATCCCCCACGCGTTTCTTCTTCCCTAGAACTCTGCACCGATCCCCGCATAGTTCTGGGGAGGAGCTGTAGGGATCCAGCGCCACCCTAGATTCGCCAAGTTGCGAATAGAGAAACGAAAACAGCGCATCTCCCCCGCGCTGTTTTCTGTTTCGACAATGTCCGTCCGTTTTATTCATTATTCTTTCTTATGTCCAACCTCATGCTCCGCTACTATGCCCAAACGATTGCCTACCAACCCGTCGAACGAGAGCGCCGTCTACGCGAACTCAAACGTGAATTCACGACACGCCTTAGCCGTCGCCGTGTACGACAAATGTTTCGCTTATTCCTCGCCCGTTTACACGATCGCGCTTAATACAAATGCTATGACACACGAAGTCCTTTACGAATCCGTGGACGTTGACGTTCGATTTGAAAAAAATCGACCGAAGCCGGTTACCGTTAAATGGAACCGCCAAGATTTTCGCATTACAAGCGTAAATATGGTCCACGCCGTAAGAGAGGGCGATAAGCGTGTATATTACTTTTCCGTTTCGGATCGGACACATTTCTTTAAGTTGCGCTTTGATACCGAACTTTTGAGCTGGAACCTTGTCGAGTTTTATACAGAATAATTTTATGGCGAAGATTATTTTACATATTGATTTTAATTCATTTTTTGCGAGCGTTGAGCAACAAGCGAATCCGTTTTTGCGCGGTAAGGCGATTGCGGTTTCGGGTAAGGGCAAGTATTCGATGGATCTTGCGCACGACGGAAGGAAGCGCCCGCGATTTGAAATTTCGCAGACCAATTTCGAGCGGACGGTGATTACGACCGCCTCGATCGAAGCGAAAAAGCGCGGAGTGAAGACAGCGATGTCGTCCTACGAGGCGAAACGGATTTGCCCTGAATTAATCATTATCCCGGGCGACCCGAAAAAGTACGCACAAGTAACGAAACATTTTCTCGGCATCCTCGCGCGCTACGCCGACGCCGTCGAGCAATTTAGCGCGGACGAAGCGTTTGCTGACGTTTCATTTGCGGGTGGCGATTATTTTGGTGCGACAATGATCGCGCAAATGATTCGAGATGATATTAAAAAAGAAATCGGCGAGTACTGCACCGCGTCGATCGGCATTGCGCCGAATAAACTCGTTGCGAAGCTCGCGGGCGAATCGGAAAAACCGGATGGGCTAACCGTTATCCTTCCGAGTATGGTCGCCGACTTTGTCGCGTCGCGAGAACTCGAAGCAATCTGCGGTATCGGACCCCGTATCGCAAAGCGTCTCCAACTATTAGGCGCCACGACCGTAAGCGGGCTTCGAGCAATTCCAAAAGAGCAACTCTACGCCTCGTTTAAATCGTACGGCTACTTTCTCTACCACGCCTCTCGAGGCGAGGGCGACGACTCCGTCTCCACAATCCCCGAACCACCGAAATCAATCGGCCACTCCTACACCTTCCCACATGACCTCGATACCGAAGTCGAACTCCAAACAAACCTCCTCGCGCTGTGCGACAAAGTAGCCGCCCGTATGCGAAGAGACGGATTCTGTGCAACCCGTATCTCCGTCTACGCGCGTTACGAAGGATTTGACGGAGTGGGACGCGAGCGCAAATTCGACGAACCGATGTTTGACGGCCTTGAGCTCTATAAAAACGCATGGGCGATTCTCGATCCCCTTCGCGACACCAACCGCGGAATCCGTCTCCTTGGCGTCTCCGCCTCCGGTCTCGTCCCAATCACCGACCCACAACGAATCTTTACCAAAGACCAAAAAGTCCGCGACACCCTCCGCGCCCTCGACCGCGTCGAAGCCCGCTTCGGTCGCGGCGCCTGGTCCCGCGCCTCAACAATGAACACCTCCTTTAAAGAGCGTATCAGCGGCTGGCACTACGACCATGAACTGTAGTAAGGTGTATCTATTATGTACATCGTCTCTGCGGGTAAAGTCTTTAATGATATCGATGCGTTTGGATGCGCGGTTGCTTATACCGAACTGCTCCAAAAAGAAGGAAAGGACGCAAAAACCGTATTTATCGGACCGCTTAATCACTCCGTCACACGGCTCGCGCTTGAACAAGGCGCCGAATACCTAACGGAATACACGCCGACCGACGAAGATCGTTTTGTTTACGTAGACCTCTCGGGACCGACACACTTTGCCTTTCCCGAAGAGGACGAATCCAAAGTATTCGAGATTTATGACCACCACTACGGATTCGAGGATTACTGGCGAGAACGTATTGGCGATCGCGCGCATATTGAGCGTGTAGGCGCGGCAGGTACCCTTATTTGGGAGGAATTTAAAAAACGTGGGTTTGCAGACACTATTTCGTCGACGAGTGCGAATGTACTCGCTCTTGCGATTCTTCAAAACACCCTTAACTTCACCTCATCGGAAACTAACGACCGCGATCTTACCGCGTTTAGGGAACTCGAGCCCCACGTCACCATGAAAACCGGGTGGCAACAGCGTTATTTCGACGAGTGCGCGACGGGTATGCAAAATCATTTTGAGGAGACATTACGTAATGATACAAAAATCATCGAAAACTTTTTTGGTGATCAGCCATTTGTTTTTTCTCAACTAGAAATTACCGAGGATCCTCAAGCCTTCCTTGATAAAAATTTATCAGCCATTAACGCCTACTGGTCAGAGTTTATAAACACACGCTGCTTGATCAACATCCCCGACATTATTTCAAAAACCTCCCTGCTGTACTCAAATGACCCGGCCTGGTTACACGAAAACCTCGCCCCACGTTTTCCGTTAATCCTGGCGACCGGCGAAAACTCGATTCTCGTTCCGATCCACCAACGAAAGCAGATTACTAAACTTCTTCAAGCTTAGACTTCGTCCACACCCGACCGTTGACGACGACACCATTTTCTGCTTTAATAGAAACATCAGGTAGAAAGGTATTACTTCTTACCCTGGTGTCACATAAACTCCCTATTCTATACTTTAGATTGGGAGTTTTATGTTTATATCCCGGCAGTATGGGACCATGGAAGTAGTGGTAACTTCACCTGATTTGACACCAGGGTTCGCGGGTTCGATTCCCGCTGGTTCCACCAAACGCCGGGACCAACAAGACCCGCCTTCGGGCGGGTCTTTTGTGTAAGAGCTATCTAAGGATGATTCCCTTAATCGCAGTCTCCGCCGACGCAAGTCCTACTTCGTCACCAGCGAAAATCGTTATTCCTACATAATGATCCGGGAAGTAGTACGCTCGGCTGTAATTACTCGATCCATGAGCACGATAACCGTCACCATTAGCTTGGACTCCTCTTGCTCCATAAAACTGCCCTTGCTCCGTCGTTTGATAATTAGACGCCATATCACCGTCAGAATCACTCGCCCACACATACATGAAGAATCCGCCCGCCGGCATCATGTCATTGGCCTCCGAATAGTTTTGGATTCGAACCGTGTCCACAGAGGAACCCGAGCGAGAAATGAGAAGATCCGACGGGATCGAAAGCGTGAATGCGTTGTTGGAGATCACATTTCCACGAATAGAGACCTCATACGAATCTTCCACATCCGAAACAGTGGCGGGTTCATCACGCCGAATATCACTCACGGCATCTGAATCATCACCAATCGTCGCAACAACTTCACCGTCGGATTCCGTGGTGAAAAAGGCTGCAGTTAAAGAAATATTTGCAACCGAGATCAGGAGAACAAGAACAAGCAAGAGCTTGTTTAAATGATTTGAATCCATATAATTATTAAATCTTATTGGACAAGTATAGCATACACTCATCGCAGTTCTTCCTCGATCTCAAGGAGGCGGTTGTATTTTGCGAGGCGTTCACTGCGTGAAGGGGCGCCGGTTTTGATGTAGTCGGCGTTTACGGCTACGGCGAGGTCAGCGATCGTCGAGTCGCAGGTTTCGCCGGAGCGGTGTGAGATTACGAGCTTTTGGCCATGCTCTTTCGCAAGACGAATCGTGTCCATCGTTTCGGAAACCGTGCCGATTTGGTTCATTTTAATTAGGATCGCATTCGTTGCATTCGTTTCGATCCCGCGTGCAAGACGGTCAACATTCGTCACGTAAAAATCATCACCGATAACCGTAAGCTTATCGCCGTGCATTTTCGTAAACGCAGTCCAATCCTCCCACGCGTCTTGATCGAGCGGATCCTCAATCGTAAGTATCGGGTACTTTTTCATCCAGTCACCAATCATCTGGGTCATCCCCTCCCCCGTTAATTTCTTTTCATCCGTTCGAAGAAGATACTTTCCCGTGCGCGCGTCGAAAAACTCGCTCGCGGCAATGTCCATTCCAAGACTAATTTCCTTTCCCGGCTTGTATTTCGCTTTTTTAATCGCGGTAACGAGAAAATCGAGCGCATCGGTTGTTTTTCCGACGTCCGGTGCGTACCCTCCTTCGTTTCCGACGTCCGTATCGAGGTCAGCATCTTGCAAAACGTCGTGGAGTGCATGAAACACTTCTACGCCGGCCTGCAGTTTTCGCGAGAAGGTCGGAAAGGCGTGAGGGATAATGATAAATTCTTGAATATCAAGATTCGTGTCGGCGTGAAGCCCCCCGTTAAAAACGTTCATAAGCGGAATTGGGAGACTAAACCGTCGATCTTGGAACGAATAGAGACCGCGAAGATACTTGTAAAGCGGAAGTTTTGTCACCTTCGCGCCGGCGTGCGCACAAGCCATCGAAACGCCAAGAATCGCGTTTGCCCCGAGAACATGCTTATTCTCCGTCCCGTCGAGGATTCGCATCGTATTATCGATCTCTTCGAGCGCCGTAACGTCGCGCCCCTTAAGCGCCTTTTGAATCGTCTTGTTCACGTTCGCAACCGCGCGAAGGACACCCTTCCCGCCGTAACGCCGAGGATCCCCGTCGCGAAGCTCGAGCGCTTCGTGAATTCCTGTTGACGCACCGCTTGGCACTCCGGCCGACCCGCGCGTCCCGTCCTCAAGCACAACCGAAACCTGCACGGTCGGATTTCCGCGCGAATCGAGAATTTCCATTGCGTGAATCGTTTCAATCCGTGATTTCATATGAAAAAGTATATCATGACTCAAGCGCCGTAATCCCCGGAAGTTTCTCCCCCGCAAGATAAGCGAGCATTGCCCCACCACCGGTCGACACTGTCCTAAAATTCGAAAGAAGCCCCTCCCGCTCGAAACAATCAAGCGTATCTCCTCCGCCAACAATAGAATTCGCCCTCGTTATTCCAATCGCTTTCGCTAGCCGAATCGTCGCTCCTGCGCCCGCGGGAACTTCACACATTCCAAGCGGTCCGTTCCAAATAATCGTTTGCATATTTTTCAGGGCATCCGCATACAAAGCCGTCGTCTTTCGCCCAATATCGTAGATTGGCCCGTCGCCAGCTCGAAGACTCGACACATCCTTCCGTCTATAAAACCAGCTTCCCTTAACTCGCACATCCTCGGGAAGAAGAATCCGTCCGTGATATTTTCGTAGAATCTCCTCGGCCATCTCTTCGTCTTCAATCGACGCCTTCGCCGTACCCGGAAGATGTGCCGGAATCCCCTTCGCCCGGAAAAACGGAAGTGCAGACCCGCTCCCGATTATGAGAAGATCGGCTTTTTTCTCAAATGCAAGAAGGAGGGGCAACTTCGTCGAAAGCTTAATCCCGCCAAGAACAATCGCGAGCGGAGACGTAAATGGACCCGATAGCGCGGCGATCTCTTCTTTAAGAAGATCCCCGGCAAAACTCGGCATGTAACGGGTGATCCCGTGAACGGAGGCGTGCTTACGGTGGCAAACGGAAAATGCTTCATTGATAAAAATGTCCCCGAACTCCGAAAGAAGTCGAGCAAATTGTAGATCATTTAACTCCTCCCCTTCGTAAAAACGCGTGTTTTCAAGAAGAACGAATCCCCGCATTTCCCGCACCTTCTTCGCGGACACTCCGTCAATACGCTTTACAAACTCGACGGGCTCGCGAAGAAGCTCGGCAAGTCTTTCGGCGGTCGAGGCAAGCGAGAGCCCCAGGGATCTTCGTCCCTTCGGGTCGCCAAAATGGGAGATAAGAACAACACGAGAAACGGATTTACGGATCTTTAAAAGAAATGGCGCAACACGCTGTAAACGATAATCCGAATTCGCGTCTATTCGGATAATGACGCTTTGTGATTTTTTTAGTTTTGGAATCCTCCTTAGCATGTTAAAGCCGAATAAATAGAATTGTCGCTTTAAGCCATTTAAAAAACGCCTTGCGCACCGGCATAACCATTAAAAAATAACGAAGGTCGACAAGCCGGCGAACGATAAACGCTGGAATTCCCCAAAGGTAGAGGCCATAAAGCGAGGCAACCGCGCGACAATGACCAAGCGCAATAATATCGGGATTGCGTTTCATTGGGCGATACTCCGTAAGCGGTTTCTTTACAAGAAAATTTGCGATGTTTCGCGCAACAACGGCAGCCTCCTCGATCGCAACCCAAGCCGCACCCGGCATCGTTTCGCCCGTGTGTGGATTTACGTAGGAAACGATATCTCCGAGAGCAAAAATCGAGTCATTATCCTTAAGCTGAAAGAACTCGTTGATCGCGAGACGCCCTGTTTTATCGAGCGGAAATGAAAGATGTGAAAGATCCGGCTTAAGACCGGCACACCAAACAATTAAATCCCCCTTAAGTGTTTCGAGCTCACCCCCGCGTTCAAACACAACCTGGCCCGGTCGAACCTCCTTAACCACCGCATTTGCTTCGATCTCAACCCAAAGATCACGAAGAGCATGGGTCGTATAACGCCTCATCCGCTCAGGAAGTTTCGAAAGGATCGTCGAGGAGGCGGTAATAAGCGTGATACGCTTCGGATCGAGGAGCTTCCCCCGTTTTTCCGCACGCCGGATAAAAGCCGCGATTTGCGCCGTCGTCTCAATTCCCGTTGGTCCCGCACCGATAAAAATAAGCCGGCGAGCGCTCTCGTCCGCCATCAACTTCGCAATTTTATCCCGCAAACGAACGGCACCCTTCGCCGTTTGAATCGCATCGGTAAACTCGTCCGCCCCCGGCGTATCAAAATAATTCACCCTTGATCCACTCGCGAGTACAAGCACGTCGTATCCGAGTGTCTCTCCCGAATCGAACTTAATATGCTTTGTCGTCGAGTCAACGCTTGCGACCACCCCTTGCCTAAAGCGAATTCGACTCTTTCTATCCCGCAACAACCGCTCGAATCCTAAAACCGCCGTACAAAAAAACTCGGCGTCCACGTCCTCCCCCCGCTCGCGAAGTCCGGAGGCCGCGACTCCGTAAAGCCAGGGCGTAAAGGTATGGTGCGTTTTCGCGTCAACAAGAATAATCTCAACTTCTTTCGCAACCATTCCTTCAAGCCGAAGCGCAACGCTTAAACCGCCAAACCCTCCCCCAACGACAACAACGCGCTCTAACATATTATTTAAACATCAACGCCATCTCAACCAAGCGTGTAGAATAAGCCCACTCGTTATCATACCAAGCAATAACTTTTACGAGATCTCCAACGGCCCGCGTTAAATTCGCGTCAACAATCGCGCTGTGCGGATCGCCGATAATATCGGTCGACACGATCGGTTCGTACGTGACCGCGAGAATCCCGTCGTAGCGCGCCGTCTTCGCCGCCGCCTCGAGCGCATAATTCACCTCCTGCGCCGTCGTCTTCTTTTTAAGAAGATAAGTAATATCAGAGAGCGAACCAACCGGAATCGGCACGCGAAGCGAAATTCCGTCAAACTTTCCTTTTAGATTTGGAAGCGTTGTTCCAACCGCTTCGGCAGCGCCCGTTGTTGTAGGGACAATATTAATCGCCCCCGCACGTCCCCGACGGACGTCCTTCGCGTCCGGCCCGTCGACAATCGCTTGCGACGACGTATAGGCGTGGACCGTTGAAAGCATCGCTCGCTTAATCCCGAATACCTCGTCGAGCACGGCGGTTACCGGCGCGACGCAATTTGTTGTGCACGACGCGTTACTAATCACCCCCTTCGCCCCTTTTAATTCTTTTTCATTTGCCCCAAATACAATTGTCTGCACGCCCTCACCCTTTGGTGGCGCCGAAATAATAACCCGTTTTGCTCCGGCGGTAATATGACCCTCCGCCGTCTTCTTCTCCCGAAAAAATCCGGTACATTCGACAACAGTTTGCACTCCAAGCTTTCCCCAAGGAAGCTTTGCCGGCTCGCGCTCACCAAACACCGGGATCGCCTTCCCGTTAATAATCAAAAACCCCTTCTTCGTCGAAATATCCGCCCCCCAAATTCCGTAATTCGAATCGTACTTTAAAAGGTAGGCGAGCGTTTCAACGTCGGACAAGTCGTTAATCGCGACAACGTCAAACCCACGCGTCCCAAAACCCGCTTTAAAAAACTGCCGTCCGATTCTTCCAAATCCGTTGATCGCAATTTTCATACCTCCTTTTGCGCACAGTATAACACAAAACCGCCCCTAGGGAGCGGTCTTCGTGTTTACTAACCGATTTGCATGCGCTTGAACGCGCGGATCTTCAAGTTTTCTCCAAGCGAGAGGACTTTTTCTTCAAGAAGTTGTCCAACCGTCTTGTCTTCATCCTTGATAAACGCCTGTTCGAGGAGACAATTTTCGGAATAATACTTTCCGATTTTTCCCTCGAGAATTTTCTCGATCATTTCCGCAGGCTTTCCTTCCCCCGCGAGAATCTCGCGCTCCATCTCCTTCTCTTTTGCGAGCGCTTCTTCCGAAACTTCTTCGCGCGAGAGATAAAGAGGGTTTGTCGCCGCAATGTGTAGAGCGATGTCGTTACAAAGCGCTACGAACGCTTCGTTTCGCGCGACGAAATCCGTCTCGCAAAGGACCTCGACGATTACGCCGATTTTTCCCGTTCCGTGCGTGTACGAGTGGACGCGCCCTTCGGACGTCTCTCGGTCCGCTTTCTTTGCCGCCTTCGCCGCTCCGCTCTTTCGAAGGTGATCGATCGCTTGATCAATATCGCCTCCGACCGCCTCGAGCGCCTTCTTTGCCTCCATCATTCCGACATTGGTCATGGCGCGAAGCTTCGCGACATCACTTGCTGAAATGCTCATAGATATAATGTTATTTCTTTTTACCTTCGAGAACCTCTTTCGCGATCTGCTCCTTCATCGCGTCGTCGAGATCTTCAACCGTTTCTTTCGCCTCAACTTTTACCGCGACGTCAGCCTTTGCTTTCGCTTCCGCGGCAGCCGTTGCGCGATTCTTCGCTTGCGCCTTTCCGAGACGTACCGCCTCCGCGAAAAGCTTCGTCATCAACTTTACCGTCTCAACCGCATCGTCGTTACTTGGGATAATGTAATCGACATAATCCGGGTTTACGTTGCTATCAACGAGTCCGATAATCGACACACCTCGTGTTCGCGCCTCCTGTACGGCCGTCTTGTCGTGGAGAACATCGAATACGACGATCGCTTCAGGAAGTTGCTTCATTGTTGAAAGACCTCCGAGCTTGAATTCCATTTCCTTAATTTCTTGATCGAACTGGAGTTGCTCGTACTTCGTGTACTTTTTAAGGTCACCCTTCTCACGCTTGTCCTTAAGATCAAGGAGGCGTCGAACGCGCTTTTGGATTTCCGCGAAGTTCGTAAAGGTTCCTCCGAGCCATCGATTCGTTACAAATGGCATTCCAGCCTCAATCGCCGATTTCTCAACGATTCCCTGCATGTGCTTCTTTGTTCCAACAAAGAGAACAAGTCCACCACGCGCAGTAATTTCTTCTACCTTGTCGAGCGCCTTCGAGAGAAGCTCTTGGGTTTGCGCGACGTCAATAATGTGGATTCCTCCACGAATTCCGAACAAGTATGGCTCCATTTTTGGATGCCAGCGGGAGGTACGGTGACCGAAGTGCGTACCCGCCTTCATAAGCTCTTCAAGAGCTGGGACTTTAGACATATTCCTTTTAACGACGGTTCAACGACTGGGGCCCGCGAGCTTACGCCTTCGGGAGGATTCCAATCGATCGCCCTGAACCTGATTATTTTTGTTAAGTAAAGCCTTTTTAGGGGCTTTTGCGATGCCAGGATAGTAACCAAAAACCCCCGCGCCGTCAAGCGCAGGGGGCTTTTATTAGAAGATGAGCGAACCGCCATGAACCGGCAAATCATCTACCATGTATGATCCCCAGTACGACTTCTTGTCGAATTCTTCGGAATCACGCCACATAATTGCCGACGGCATTCTATAAAGCTTGACTTGGCCCTTACGCGCAGCATAGCGCACCGGGGTCGTTCCATTGTAACCTCGAATCACGTTCACACTCGTCCCGCTCACTCCAACCACAAGGACATACTCGGCCAAAGGACCCTTGGCGGTCATGGTCTCACTCAAGAGAAGAACATCTCCAACCTTAATTCGATCAGCGACCGCCGAATTTACAGTAAAGTAATTCGACGCCGCGGGAATATTCTGCGCCGGCACAGCATTATCCAATAGTTCCGGTCCCGATGTCATGTACTCATGAGCTAGGTCAATTCGTAACGCATCATCCTGTGCAGTTGAGGCCCCGTTCGTATCCATATAAAGGAGGTACGTTTGAGTTGCTCCTTCAGCGACCACCATTGGACTCGCAAGTTGAAGTTTGATGTATCCAAGAGCCTCCGTGGCGTCACATTTCGAAAGGTTATAATCGAGTAACTCCCATTCGGAATCCGATGTCTCCATGGAAGTGATAAGATTTACCGATCGGTAAAGTGAGAAGTCGCTCGGGGCAAGCTTGGAATTATCACATCGATTCCAACCCGATCTCGCATTATCGGTGGTATTTACCTTGAATATCAGCTGATCAATTTCGACATCTCCTCCAGCGGATGCCGTAACATTAAATCGCAACGCTTCATTCACCCCCACAACAGCCGATCCGCTCGGTGACGATGCGGAAACGGAAAAGGTCGGCTCCGTTAATCGAACGAAAAATGGTCCTGTTTTAATATATTCTCGTCGGGCAAATTTTGTTTTTTCAACTCCAGTCTGCACATTCTTGACAACAAAATCTCCGGAAGTCTCTCCCAACGCAATCTGCACGCGATCGTTTGATCGCGCCGTTCCACCGTTATAATATTCACTTTCCGCAATATCTAAACGAACAACGAATACAGAATCATCGTATTTCGGAACGAAAAGATCAAGATTCGTAAATACCGCCTTTCCATCCGTAGAGATCGGCGCTTCGACAGTTACTGATGCGTTTTGACTATTCTTGTATTCCAACGTCGCTTTCGTCACATTGTTTGTAAATCGCGACGCGGACAATCCGTCAACGGACAGATCTTTCACCGTTTCTATCGTGAGTTTTCTAACAAGATAATCGGCTTTTGTGTCCCCCTCTACGCGAAACGAGGCAACATGATTATTTTTCGTACCCGCGAGGAGAAAGCCCGTTTCAGGAGTGGAATGATCCAGATTAATACTGACCGGTGCCTCGTCCGACAGCGTTATACTCCCAGCTCCGGCCGCGAGGGCGATTCCGATTGCGCCGGCGATTACGGCGATTTTTGTTTGGATCTTAGTTTTAATCGACGCCTTCGTTCGATTTTTTGTTTTTTTCATAAAAAGGAACCCCCGCGCCGTAAAGCGCGAGGGTTATTCATTATTTCGTTCCTTTGTTTTTCAATTTGCTTCCAATCTTGTTCCACCAACGCTCCGCTTCTTGCATGAACTGATCAGGCGTCAAACGTCGGAAGGTTCCGTAACCCGGAACATATCCCGGTACACTGTATCCCGGCGCATAACCCGGAACGTATCCAGGTACATATCCAGGGACGTAGCCCGGAACGTAACCGTTCGCCTTTACCATTAACTGGTACGGATAGCGCGGGAACTTATCGAGCGGAACGGTAGTTCGCGTCGGCATCTTTGCCGCAAGAGCGAATCCGGCGGCGAGCGCGATTCCAACGGCTCCAACGGCGAGCGCTGTTCTCACGTTCGTCTTAGACCTTGTCTTACTTCGTGTCTTCATACATTTTGCGATCGAATAAATAAATTATGATTAATCCATCGTCGAGAACAATTTCGCCTTGAGACGCACTTCGCATAGAAGCCGTGAACTCTTGCGTCCACGCCCAATACGATTGCGTTACAAAGTAAATTTTTTCTCGGTCTGTTTTTGAAAAGAGATCGCGGATCTTTTCTTCGACTAAACCTGTTTGAATTATAGCACCATAGTAGCCGTAGAGCGTACCGCCGGTGGGGATAGGATACCAAAGCACTTCTTCGTCCCCTATCGTAAAGTAGTCTCTAAATCCAAATTCTTGGATCGCTCCGGCGCTTGTCATTTGGTGCGAGAGAACGGCGTAGGGTTCGCTCCCCGCGTGCTCGTCGATCGCGCGAACCGTGCGTACGTCTCCTCCCGAAACACTCGGCGAAATAAACGGATAGTGCATGTTGTACTGCGGATAACTAAAGAACCAGGCAAGCGTTAAGAAAAATGCAACAATGATCCCGACAATAATTTGGAATACCTTCGACCTGACTTTTGTGTACCAAAACGCGAAATACACGAGCGGAATCGTAAACCACATCTGGAGGAGGCGAAGCGCGAACTCGGCTTGCTCGTGCGCAATAATATCTTTATATCCGAACGAACTTCGAAGAAGGAAAATGGTCCCGAGTAAACCGACAATAAGCGGGAGTGGAATCCAGGTCATTTTTCTCTTGAGTGCCATGACCACACCAATACTAATTCCCCCTATCGCAAACAGAATCGGCATCCAAAATCGAAGATCGTAAATGACACGTAGATCCCAATAAATATTTGGATACGGTTCGTAGAACGGGTTGAAAAAGAGCGTAATAAATTCGAATAAATGGAAAAATGGATTACGAATTTCGGATAGGTTGCCCGAACGAAAGACGAGAAATAAAACAGGAATCGACACCGCGATCGCAACAATCATTACCGGAATAACAACGGGCTTCACTCTAGGAAAACGGCGAATGATAAAAATGCTAAAAAGATACGTAAAAACCGGAAGTGCGAGGAGTGGATGAAAAAAGAGGAGAACGAACCAGAGAAAAAGCAAAATCCGCAAATGCACCGCGCCCATATGTCCGACGTACGCAAGCATTGGGAGAAGGAGAAAAAACGCGACGGTCGTTACATTGTACGGGACGGTAAACGTAAGCGACATGAAGGGGATCAAGAATAAAAACATCCACCCTTGTAGCGCGTACCTCGTTTTCACACCGAGCCCATCCTTAAGTCCGATATAGGAAGCGAGCGGAAGAAAGAGCGCGGTGAGCGTCGGAGCGAGCCACACGTCGAGAAACTTCACGGGAATCGAAAATAATTGTGCGAGCCCGGCGACGACGACGTACTGCCCGCTATAGAGAATATCTTTCGGCGCGATTTCGCCGTGGATTCGAAGCGCTTCTTCCGCCGCGCGGTGAAGGAATGGGTCAAATCCAAATCCCTGGCGGTACATAAGCGCGGTAACGCTCGTAAGCATAAAAACATGCACACTTTGTACAACGAGCGTTTGCACGGCGTATTTCGAACGCGAAGCAAAGAAGAGAATCCCCGTCGAAAGCCCGCACAAAATAAACACCTCAACGCCAAGATAATTCCACGGACTATAAATCGGCGCGTCGTTTCGTACGAGTAAAAATGAAACAATTAAAAAAAGATCAATCGCTAAAACGAGCCCGAGCCAAAACTTCGTAAAAAAATCGCCCTGCGGTTTCCAAACGATTTTCGGAAACGGTGAGTTTGCTAATTTATAAAAAATCCCTGCGACGACTACAATAAAAAACAAAACAAATAACGGGTGGAGCCAAGCGAAAAAATATTGGACGAGGAGCATTTCCGTAAAAATGCTTCCGCCAAAAATCATCCCGAAAAAAAGTCGCGCCCTCGCAGTCTCCCCAAAAACCGAACTCCGAAGCGACCCGTACGCAAGTAAGGTGATCCCCCCAAGTAGTGCTAAAAATCCTAGAGCGTTCACACTCTCGCGTCCCGCTTCTTCTCCTCTTTTGAATGAATCACCCACTGTTCGACAATCTCCTCAATATCTTTCACGTCAACAATCCCCTCCTTTCCCTTCGACGCCGCGTGCACGACCCCCATAGCCGTCTTCCGTCGTTTCGTCGCCTCGATCGACACCTTCGCCGACGCTTCGTCCATCAAATCAATCGCCTTATCGGGAAGATAGCGCGAATCAATTTTCTTATCCGAAAGGTTAACCGCCGCCTCGAGCGCCTTGTCTGTAATTTTAACCCCGTGGAATTCTTCATATTCCCCGCGGATACTTTTAAGAATACTAAGCGCCTCTTTTGGATTCGGTTCATCTACGAGAACGGGCTGGAACCGACGATCGAGCGCCTGGTCGGGTTGAATAAACTTTTTATATTCGTCCCAAGTTGTCGCACCAATAACTTGAAGCTCCCCCCTTGAAAGCGCCGGCTTTAAAATATCTTTAATGTTCATTGCCCCTTCGGAATTCCCCATCTCTTCTATTAAATGGATTTCGTCGATAAAGAGGATCGCGTTTCCTTCGATTGATTCGAGCTCCTTAAGCATCGACTGGAGACGCGTTTCAAGTTCCCCTCGGTACTTTGTGCCGGACATAAGCGACGTTAGATCGAGCGACAAAAGTCTCTTCTCTGCAATTTCTTTTGGAACATTACCTTTAATCATGTCCTGCGCGAGTCCTTCAACAATCGCCGTCTTTCCTACTCCCGGGTTTCCGATAAGAAGCGGGTTATTCTTCGATCGGCGTTTAAGAACATGGATCATTCTCTCGATTTCCTCGTCGCGCCCCGAAACCGGATCGAGCTCGTCCTTCCTTGCCGATTCCGTTAAATCTTTCGTGTACGTGTAAAACGACGTGTCCTTTTGCATTTTCTGTCTTTGCTGAAAAAGATAGACGCCGGCCCCGATCGCAATAAAGATTCCTAAAACAATAAAGTGTGTACTCGTCCATTCCATATAGGCGCAGTATACAAAAAAGTTGCCGAAAATGAAACGACCCCC
>CAZBFR010000007.1:2800-20265 GCA_964491425.1 uncultured Gammaproteobacteria bacterium | reverse complement strand
AAGCGGGCGAGTTGTTCGTAGATAGGCATAGTAAGCCCGTTTTTTAGCATTTTTTGACGTTTTTGTCAACAAAAAAACGGCCCGGAGGCCGTCTTTGTTTTTAGGAAACAAGTCCCGCAATCACTGCTCCGATTCCTCCAAGTCCGAGTAAAATCGAACCGACGAGGAAGGTCATAACTGCGCGCCTTGCCTTTCCGAGAACCATCGCCGTGTCGTGGGTCGGATAGAAACTCATTCCGCCCGCGAGTGGAATTAAGGTCAACGATCCATTCCCTTCGTCCTTCACCTCGCCGATCGCGAGCGCAGGAGTTCCTACAGGCAACCCGTAAAGATGAAGCTTTAAATTTTTCGTAAGTAGATCTTGTCGAGCAAAGAGCGACTCGCCGGACCCGATAAAGTCCATCGCCTTGAGCATATCGCTATTAAGTCCAATCGCGCGACCGTTGTGGATCTCAAGCGCATGCATCGGAAAGTCCTTCGGGTTGAGAAGCAATTTCTTTCCGCCAGCGGAGAGTTCAATCGGTGCCTTCGACTTACCATCCTTTACGCGCTTAAACCGTCGAACTTTTCGCCCGTCCTTCTCAACAACCACCTCCTCGTCAAGCTCAAACTCGTAGTACGCAACCGGCTTATCCGAATACGGAACCGTCGCCGACACTCCCCCGACTTCCCCCTTAAAAATCCCGCGCGCGCCCGGTACCGCCTCCGCCATCGGAATCTCCTTTAATCCAGAAATCAAGGCAACTGTCTTTTTCTGCTTTAGGTAAAGTAAGGCCATGATAACCGAGAATCCAAGTAAAACGAGCCCAATTCCGAGTGTGGTATTCATATAGGTCCATTATATAAGGCATTTTTCACTCAAGCAAGTCGTTTCCTTGACAAAAACCCCCGTTTTCCCTAAACTACCCTGGTAAATGAACTCCCCCTATGTCGCAAGATAACATGATCCATTTCGAGTGCGTCGACTGCAAGACGGTCAACTACCACTCGCGAAAGAACAAGCGTAAGCTTCAAGGACGCCTCGAGCTCAAGAAGCACTGCGCGAAGTGTGGCAACCACACCAACCACAAAGAAACAAAATAACCCGCTTTTCGCGGGCTTTTTGTTTACATCGTCTTTAGTCGTTCTTCGAATTCCTCGATCTTTGCGTTTTCCGGGTTCACCTCTCGAAGTTCGTCGATTGCGCTCATTGCGGCATGCTTGTCGCCGTTTTCAATACAGGAGTCGATATAGAAATCGAGATATTTCGGATTCTTTGGACTCAACTTGTAGGCCTTCTCGAAAAACGAAAAGGCTTTTTTTGCGTTTCCACGAAGCTCCTCGACCTCGCCCAAACTCGCGATAACCGACGGATCGTCCTTCGAAAGCTTCGAAAGAAACGTAAACGTCTCGCTCGCGAGATCGTAATCCTTCTTTTGGAGGTAGAGTCGCCCAAGTCCTTCGTAGGCTTTTACATATTTCGGCATCGCGGAAATCACCTCGATATACTTTTTCTCCGCGCGATCAAACCAACCCTCGTCGAGAAGCCCTTTCGCCTCCTTCAACATCTCGTCCGCCATTTCTTCGTTCATCCCTCCGGCGACTTCTTGCTTTTGCTTTGCTTTATAGTTCTTTTCAGCGGCAACGAGCTTTCCCGCCATTTTTCGAACAGTCTCTTGCACCTTAAGTCCAAACGGAAGCACGTACGATCGGTGAAGCTCTTGGAACGGCTTCTTTGTCGTCCGTTCAATTCGTTGCCGAACAAGGTCGTTTTTTAGTTGCTTCGCCTGCTCTTCTTGCGAAGAAAGCGGGTCCATAATCCGAAGTTGAGGAAGCTTGCGCCAAACAATAAATCCAAAAAGAATAACGCCGATACCGAGTAAAACAAGTAAAATAATCGTGAGCATAGGTTAGGCGCGCATCACCTCCCGCGCTTCCTCCATAATGCCTCGAAACTGCTGTAATTTCAAGCTCGAGGCCCCGACGGCCACCCCGTCAATTAACGGCTCGCGAAGATAGTCGTGGACATTTTGAGCCGTGACAAATCCTCCGTAAAGATAGCTAACGGCAACCTTCGGGAGTCCGAGTTTCTCCGCTGTGGCGCGAAGACCTTCGATTACCGCTACGACGTCCTCGGCGATCGCCGGCCTTTCTCGCGCGCGAACGTAGGCAGGCTCGTAAACAACAACGAGACGCTTCCCGCGCTTTAGCTCGAGCCCTTTTAGGAGTCGCGCGAATTCGGAAAGGGCGAGTTTCGACGCGTCGGAAGTTGCGACTTCACGCCCAAGATAGAGAATCGGTGTGAGGTTCGTTGTAAAAAGATGGGCAAGCGTTTTCTTTATTTCCGGCTCCTCGACTGCGCGCTCCGGGTGACCAACGATCGCATAGGTCGCACCGATATCTTCGAGCTGGAGCGACGAAATCTCGCCTGTATTTGCGCCCGTCTTAACCGACGCAACCGACTGCCCCGCGAGCGCGAGCGAACTTCGCGCAATAACTTTCTTCACCTCGGTAAGTGCCGTAAACGAGGGAGCCAAAATCACTGAAGGATTAAGATCCTGTCCTCGAAGCTCCCGAAGAACCGTTCTCGCGAGCGCAACCGATTCGCGCACCCCGAGATGCATTTTCCAATTCGCGAGAAGATATTTCATATTAGATAAGTCCGATTTCTTTTAGAAGCGCCTCTTTTGTTTCGTAAGGCCCGATCGCCGCAACCGCCATCCGCTCCGTGTCAAAAATCTCGTTTGCAACGCGCTTTACGTCTTCAAGGCTTACCGCGCGATACTTCGCAAGGCGCTCGGCCGGTAATTCGATTTTTCCTCGGTAGACTTCCTGCTTCCCGTAAAACTCGGCCATGTCCGCGGAATCTTCTAAACTCAAGTTGAGAGACCCTTCGACATGATCCTTTGCATACTGGAGCTCCTCCTCCGTCACCCTCTCCGTCTTCATCTTCTCAAGCTCCGCGAAAATAACCTTCGCCGCCTCGGTCAACCGTTTCGCGTCGAGCCCCGCGCGCACCATGAACATTCCAACATCCTCGTACGTATCCGCGCTTGAACGAATCGTGTAGCAAAGCCCTCGTCGCTCGCGCACCTCAACGAATAGTCGCGAACTCATAGCCCCTCCAAGAATCGTCGAGAGAAGTCCGATTGCTGGAAGATCGGGATGATCTTTCCCAACCATAGGAAACGAAAGTCCGAATTGGATCTGCTCTACCGGTTTTGTTTGGAGAGCGACTTTACGACCAACGCGACTCTCCTTCGCGACCGGCGTAAACTCCTTCGAATCCGCCGCTGCCTTCACCTCGCCAAACGTCGTCTCGAGCGTCTCGATAATCGAGTCGTCAACTTTTCCGGCGACAACAATTACGGTTCGCTCCGGCGTGTAGTACTGATCGCGGAATGCAATCACGTCCTCACGCTTCATGTCGATCATCGACTTCGCCGTCCCCGCAATATTCTTTCCAAGCCGCGTCCCCTCAAAAAGCGCGTCCTCGAGCAAATCGTCGAGGTGCATAATCGGATTCTCCTCGTACATTTTAATCTCTTCGATAATGACCTGCTTTTCTCGCTCCATTTCCTCCGGATCATATTTCGATGCAAACATCATGTCCGCAAGAAGATCAACCGCGATCGGAACCTTACTCGCCTCGATCTTAACCCAGTAGCCGGTCAAATCCTTCCCCGTGTACGCGTTATACTGCGCCCCGTAGCGATCAAGCGTTTTCGAAATATCAAGCGTCGTCGGGCGCTTTTCCGTTCCCTTAAACATCAAGTGCTCAATAAAGTGCGATCCACCCCAAACCGCGTCGTTCTCGTAGCGCGACCCAACCTTTACAAGCGCTAAAACCGTCGTCGCCTCCGTACCAACAACCGGCACCAAGTGCACCCGCATTCCATTTTTCAATTTCAATGAGTTCATATTAATCTTCAATTTCTACAAGTCGACTCGTCGCCCTTCTCAATGCTTCGTCAGAGGAGAATAATTCGTCCCCTCTCGATCGCGCTCGCGACCCGCCAAACTCTGTCCAGATATTTGGACGGACTCTAAACTCTGTTCCTTCGGCACTCTTTAAGCTCACTTTGCTACGACCTTCAGCCCATTTTGTAATATTAGAATTATCGCCAAGCGTGAGAAGAGTTCCATTGACGTCTTCGCCTAAAGTCACTCTCAAAGATCCATTCAAAATTCCTGTTTCCGAACTAGGAGAGGTAATAAGTGCGCCTTTCACAAGCTCCTCGTTAATAAGCAAAAGCCGACCAGAGTCCAAAGAGCGCCCGGCGTTTACCTGCGCAACGTACCCCTCCGCTCGCTCCCCGAGAATATCGATCATTCGCATCAACGGCACCATCTCATTAGCCAAGTACGCGTCATCAACCGGACCAAGCCGAGGAGATTCCGCATACGGCAGAAGCGATGCGCTTAGCGCACCCTTACCAATCTTCGTATCAAACGCATTATCCAGCCTATCATAATCACGCTGAATAAACGCCTGCCAAACAAGCGGATCATTATCAACAACCTCCGCGATAAGAGATGCCGTCATTTCTCGTCCAAACGCGTATCCAGCATGTGAATTTTTATACTCGGGAAAGACATCGGCATGGAGTTGGTTTGCCATCCATTCGGTCATCCCTTCGTTCAAATACGGAGCTTCATACCCCCAAAAACCGTGCATGAGTTCATGCTTAAGCACATCGTCTACGCCAGCAACCAACCCATTTCGTTGGTCTACGTTTGATAAATTAATAAAAACAAACCCTTGCGCATACAATCCTGCGGGATCACCGAATTCCCCCTCAATGGACTCACCCTCTGCTAAATGAAACTCCCTTAGCTCCCCGCTCTGTATCATGTCTTCGTACTCACGGACCGCTGAATCAAGTGTAGCATCCGAATAAAACGCCACTCCTCGTAAATTGAAGTGCGCGGATACTACATCTAAGTCCAATTCGCTTTTTTCTTGGATCGTTTTCCAAAAGTCCTCGATATCATAGGCTTCAACATATCCTGCAAGTTCGTGGATCTCTTCTCTTCCAAATTCTCTTTTGAGATCATCGAAAGATTCGAGCATCTCCGCCGCGTTATCAAACCGCGCGTCAATCACTTCTTTTCGTACCTCAAATCGCGCATTCTCTAGAGCATTCGCTTGCGTAAAATCAATCCCCGTTACAGCTGGAGGAAGTGCACGATCTGCGTCAATGATAACCGATAACAAATCCCCAACATTTTCCACCCTTTCTCCGCGATCGATCGCATCGGTGACCCGGCTGAAAACCTCAGATTCAGCGATACCGGCGGCGAGGCCGAGCGCATTTACAAATAGCACGGTTTTAATGCCGAATGAACGCTTGTTTTTTTCCTTCTCGTTTTTAAGATCACGCTCTAATTCGGTCAAACGAACCAGATCGTCCATTTCCGATTTCCTCGCTTCGCTTAACTTTTCCTGTGAATCTTCGAGGTATCTATTCGCCCAAACCAACTGATGCTTCAGGCTCTCGATTCGTGCATCTTTCTCCTCGCTTGTCTCCACCCTCCGTGCATGTGCTTCCTTTGGGAGATTCGGTTGTTCAACTTTTTGAATTTCTGGGCGATAACGCGTAGGAAGTTGGGCTTTAAATCTTGGCTCAGCTTTTGGTTGACCTTCTAGCATATTAAAGATGCTTAATGAAGTAGTTTTGGAGATCGTCGATCTTTACGCGGTCTTGGGTCATTGTATCTCGGTCACGAACGGTTACGGCGTGGTCGGTCAATGTATCAAAGTCGACCGTAATACAGTACGGCGTTCCGATTTCGTCTTGGCGACGATAGCGTTTACCGATTGATTGGGTTTCGTCGTAATCAACCATCCAGTGGTCGCGAAGAGTATCCGCAATTTTCTTTGCAGGCTCTTGGAGCTCCAGCTTTTTCGAGAGTGGAAGGACGGCAATTTTGAATGGCGCGAGATGCTTTGGAAACTTAAGGACAACGCGCTTCTCGCCGTTCACCTCTTCCTCCGTATACGCGTCTGTCATTACCGCAAGGAACGTTCGTCCAACACCAACCGACGATTCGATAATGTGCGGGATAAACGCTTCGTTCGTAACTTGGTCTCGGTACAAAATATCTTTTCCGGAGAACTTCGAGTGTTGCGTAAGATCGTAGTTTCCTCGCGCGTGGATTCCCTCGAGCTCCTTAAATCCAAACGGGAATCGGTACTCGATATCGTAGGCCTCTTTTGCATAGAACACGAGATTTTCGTGTTTGTGCCATTGTAAATTCTCCGGCTTAATTCCAAGGTCGAGATAGTATTGCCACCTTACCTGACGGAGTTTTTCATATTCTTCCATTTCCGCCTCCGGTCGAACGAAATACTGCATCTCCATCTGCTCGAACTCGCGGGTTCGGAAAATAAATTGACGCGCGGTAATTTCGTTTCGGAATGCCTTTCCGACTTGCGCGATTCCAAATGGCAAACGCTTGCGCGAAGAGTCGACAACGTTTTCGAAGTTTACGTAAATTCCCTGACACGTTTCTCCTCGAAGGTAGACCGGGTTCTCGTTCATGTTCCCCGTAAAATTTCCGAGATTCGAGGTCACGAGAAGATTAAACTTCTTTGCAACGCCAAAATCGCGCTTCCCACATTTTGGACAAGCGAGTTTTTGACGATGCTCGTCAACAAGCGCGTTAATTTGCTCTTCCGTCATTTTCTCGTCAGCCGTAACCCCGATATCTTCGAGAAGATGGTCGACACGCGAACGAGTATGACACGATTTACATTCTATAAGCGGATCCGAAAACCCGCCGACATGACCCGACGCTTCCCAAATCTTCGGGTGCATAAAAATCGCCGAATCAAGCCCGACGATATCGTCCCGCTTTTGTACCATCGCCTTCCACCACGCTCGCTTAATATTATTCGCGAGCTCAACGCCGAGAGGCCCGAAATCGTAGACGGCCGCAAATCCTCCGTAAATTTCGGAGGAGGGATAAACGAACCCGCGAATTTTGGCGAGTTGGACTAGGGTTTCAAGCGTTGGCGTCGACATATTAGATCGTCATGATTTGTTCCTCTTTTTCTTTAAGGGTCGTATCGATTTCCGTATTCCATTCTTTTACCGTTTTCTCGAGCGCCTCGAGATCCGCTTTTTGAACATCCTTCGAAACACCTTCTTGTTTCTCAATTTTTTTCTTCACGTCTTCGCGGACCTTGCGAATCGCGATACGCGCTTCCTCCCCCTTCTCTTTAAGAATTTTGACCATTCTCTGTCGATTCTCGTCCGTCATCATCGGCATAATTAACCGAATCGTCTTTCCGTCGACGTTTGGATTAATCCCGATATCGGATTTTAAAATCGCCGATTCGATCGCCTGTACCGCGGAGGCGTCCCAAGGATCGATCTGTAAGGTTTTCGCATCCGGAACAGAAATTGCAGCACACGCTTTAATCGGTTGGAGCATCCCGTAGAGTTCTACTTGGATACCCTCAACGAGCGCGGGATGGGCGCGACCGGTTCGTAGGGCGGAAAGCTCTTGGCGTAAATGATCAAGAGCCTTTTCAAATTGGGGCTTTGCTTCAGCTAAAAATGACATAGTTCCTTTAAATTAGGCTTCGAAGGAGGTTATGTCAAGATTCAAGCGTAACAAATCCCATTAAGATATTTTGTGGTCCCGTTGGATGGACGCGAAGGACGCGAGGAGCGCGAGCCGAAGGAAGTTCCTTTGTCTCCCAGCTTTGACCGGCGTTTTCCGAAACGTAGAGCGCACCGATCGCCGCGTAGTAGATAATCGAAGCGTTATCGGGCGCGATCTCAACCGTCCAAATCGTTGACGACTTTACCGGAGCGATTGTCTTTACGAGTTCCCAGTTCGCCCCCTGATCGAGCGAACGCAGAAGTCCTCCTTGCGTATTTGCGAGAATAACGTCACCTCTTCGCGTTTGTGCAAAATTACGAACATGATCCGACTCCTTAAAGGTCTTTTTCATCGTATCGTCGAGCTCCGTCCAAGAGGCTCCACCGTCCGTCGTTCGCCAAATACCCTTGTCTTCCGATCCTACGAGAACAATCCGACTATCCGAATTTGAAACGGCGATCGACGTAATTTGGTCCGCGATACGCTTTGTTAGCGTCCAGCTTCCTGCCCCGTCGCTACTCTTTAAAATCGCCCCGCTTGTCGTTCCGAGCCAAAGAATATTCGGGTTGAACCAATCGACAACGAGATCGCGAAGCGCTACTTCGACTTGCGCCTCGGTATACACAACCTTGAACGAGCGCATGCAGTCCGTCGTCTTTAAGACCTCGGTCGGTCGCGCAACATACACCGTACACACGTCGTTTGGATCAACTTCAACGTCGACAATCATCCCCGTTTTTAAACGTGAATCCTCCGGTCGCGACCAAGCATCTCCGAAATTTGGAGAGTAGAAAAGTCCACTCTTATCCGTTCCAAGATAGTACATCGATTGATCCGATGGATCGATTTCAAACGCGGTAACGTTTACGCCGGCAATACTTGAAACTCCCGTAAGCTCAGGAAGCGCGGAAAGTTGCGCAAAGGTATCGCCAAAATTATCCGACTTCCAAAGCGCACCGTCTGACACACTCGATCCTCCTCCAAGGCATCCTTGTCCAACAAGGACAAGCCCCAACCCGACAAGCAAGGTCCGTTTAAAATAGTTCATAGTGCTAATGCAAATTGTTCTAACGCGAGCGCGGGAGCGATATTGCCCCGGACCGCTGTTTGCGACTCCCCTAGTATACCAAGAGCCGTGACAAGCGTCGAAAGGGACGAGGGATTATTTTTCGTAGCGGATTCAAACGCGTCTAAGTCGATCGCGCGAAGATGTCCGAGATCCCCTTTTTGTAAAAGAAGATCGTGAGCCACGACTCGTAAGAGACGAATAAATACCTCGGTTTCCTCTCTTGATTTTTGCTTTACAACTTGATCGATAAGAGCGAACTGGTCGTGGAGGGGTTTTGAAAAAAAGGTAACGGCCCTTGCGACCTCGTCTCGCCACTCCTCTTTGCGCGCGAGGGCATTAAGCGCAATTCCCGGACAACCGTCGGCGAATCCCGCGAGGGCGTGCGCGAGATCCTTACTCACTTGGCGCGCCTTAAGCGCCTCGCAAATTGTTTCGCGCGGAACCCGCGTAAAACGCATAACGTTCGAACGCGACAAAATCGTCGGGAGCATTCCGCTAAGAGAATCGGCAAGAAGAATCATAACCGTATCGGAAGGCGGCTCCTCGAGCATCTTTAGAAACGCACTTTGCGCCTCTTCGGTCATCGTTTGTGCCTCCTCGATCACGATACACTTCGTATTTTTTGAAAATGACGAATTTCGTATAAGTTGATTTACCTCGCGCATTTGGTCTACTCCAATACTATATTCAAGGCGCTCTTTTTTCTCGCTATAAACGCGCCGGATAAAAAACACGTCGGGCGCATTTTCAAGCGGGGTGCGGGTAATCGCTTCGACAAGTTCGCGCACAAACGTCCGTTTTCCGACCCCTTTTGGACCGACAAAACAGTAGGCGTGGGCTAGCGTATTATTCGCTAATTGTAGCCGAAAAACCTCCTTTATTGGTTGGTGGCCGATAATCGTTGAAAATAGCTCTGACATAGATTATCCTTGACAATTAGCGATTTTTCTGCTATTATAACCCGTTCATTAATTATTCCTGCGAAGCTGTTTCACGGTAAGAGAAACACCATCTATTCATGCATATTGTCTTTTGACCGCTTTTGAATGCGCTTCGCCCAACTATCCGGAGAAGAGAGGAGGTTTGCAGAAAGTGCTTTAACTCACTTTCCGCATTTTACCGTTCAAGTGCAAGGCCTCGGCATCGCTGACTCCTTGCACACGCCCGAACGGTCAGGGGCATATCAGCTTGCTGATCACTGCCCCACATCTCACTTCATTGTGGGTCCACTCTTCTCCGAATAGTTGGTAAGCGAATGTTAGTCGGACAAAATTTCGTCTCCGTTTTACGGGGGCGATATTTTTTTGCCGATCTTTTCGGCTTCGCGCCAGGCAAGTTCGAGCGTCGCTCGCGCGGTCGAGGCAATCGCTTCCGAAATAATCTCAACCGCGATAAATCCCGCGCTATAGGCGAATAGAACGAGCCGATCGCCACACACGGTCATCTCCCCTCCCGCCTCAAAAATCCCCTCCGGCACAATCGCAACCTCCGCTCCCCAGTGTACCGCAACATCGGGTTTATTTGTAATAAGAATTGACCGAACCCGCCTCTTAACCTGCACGTTCTCTTTTCGGTGGGCGTTCGTAATCATCGGGTCATGAATTTGGAGAAAACGATCATAGTTAAGAAGCTGGATAATATCCCCAGGCATTTTTTCATATTCATGTTGCATAGCGCGGAGTCCATCGATCGACTCGATATAACGAATCCGTGGTTTTTGCTCCGATGTATTATGAAATACCTGAAGGCGAAGAAGAAGCTGATCGGCGAGCGTCCGCTTCTCTTCGAGCTCACGCATCTGGAACGCAAGAAGCGTTCGAATCCGCTCGGGAGGTTCGGCGAAAAAGAACTTGTCATTCTTTTGTACCGACGAAACAAGGCTTTGTTTCATTAACGTCTCGAGTAAATGATAGACCGTAGGCCTTGGAATCCCCGTCCTCTTTGCAAGACTCGCGACATTTTGCATTCCACCCTCAAGAAGTGCGAGATAGGTTTTCGCTTCGTTTTCCTTAAATCCAAGTTTTAATAATCCAAAGACGATGTCTTCGATACTCATAGCCCCCGAAGTAACTCAAGAACTGTTTTTGCGGTCTTTTCCCATGAAAACAGTTTCACACGTTCTCTTCCCGCAACCATAAGCTTCTCTCGAAGCGCGCCATCCGTTGTAATTTCGATTAGTTTACTCGAAAAATCTTCGAGACTCTCCGGGGACGCCTGAAGAACAGCGTCTGCCCCTACTTCGTTAAAAATTGGAATCGAGGAGCAAAGGGCAGGAACGCCCGCGCGCATCGCCTCAAGAATCGGAAAGCCGAAGCCCTCTTCAAGGGACGGAAATACAAAGGCCGAAGCGCCACGGTAGAGCTCGACGAGCTCGGCGTCATTTACGAACCCACGAACATGAACTCGATTTTTCACGCTCGACGACTCGATCGTCTTCTCGATCTCCTCTCGTCCGAAACCAAATTTTCCAACGAGCACTAAATCCGCGTCGAGTCCACGATCCTTCACCGCTTTCTCAAAGGCCCGAACAAGAAACGCCGTATTTTTCTTCGCTTCGAGTCGCCCAACGCTTAACAAATACGGTCGGTCGAGAACTTTATTCACTACGCCACCAACCCGCACCCCTTCTTCAGGGAGGCCGGGCCAAATCGCCGTAACTCGCTTCGGGTCAAACCGAAAGAGTTGAATCAAATCGGATTTCGTAAGTTCGCTTGGCGTAATAATATGCTTCGCTCGCGCCTTGAGGATACGAAGCGATGCGCGTTGCCTTAGGTGCTCCTTCCGCCCGTACGCTTCGCCACTCTTTGCAAACGCTACGTCGTGGACAACGCCAACAATCGCTCCCGCCCGCGCTCCGACGGGTACTTCGTGACCAGGCGACAAAAAAACATCGGGAGGGTGACGGAAAAGCTCTACGGAAAGCCCGCCGTGCGTCCATCCCTTTGGAAGTGGCCACGACACAATTTTCCACTCAAACCCCTTCGGTAATACACCCAGCTCCTCTATCACTCGTGACGCATACAGCAAAAACCGTTCCCCGTCTTTCGCTCCCTCTTTTATCAACGCCTTTACCAATGAAAAAACATATCGTTCAACCCCGGTCCACTGCGCCCGCGCAAGTACATTTACGTCAATCCCGATCGTTTTCATACTAGTGCGTAAACACACTTCGCTTATACGCCTCGAGGTTTTCAAGCGCGATACCGGTTCCGCGCGCGACGGCCATTTGCGGTTCTTCCGCAACGTACGTTGGTACACCGGTCGCTTCCGTAAGAAGTCGGTCGAGGTGGCGGAGTTGCGCCGAACCTCCCGAAAGCACGATTCCCTTATCCATCACATCCGCCGAAAGTTCCGGTGGTGTTTTAAACAAAACTTCTTTCAATGTAGAAATAATCCCTTCAAGAAGCGGCTGGATCGCCTCCGTTACGTCGTCTGACGACACTTCGATAATTTTTGGAAGCCCCGTAACCATGTCCCGCCCCTTAATTTCGGTTACGAGTTTATCCTCGAGATACATCGCCGATCCCACACGAATTTTAATCTCTTCCGCAGTTCGTTCTCCAATCGCAAGGTTGTACGAGCGACGAATATGCTCCGTAATCGCTTGATCAAATTTTACCCCTCCAATCCGTACCGAATCCGACGCAACAATTCCGCCGAGCGAAATAACCGCCATCTCGGTCGTCCCTCCCCCGATTTCAACAATCATGTGCCCCGACGGACTTCCAATCGGAATGTTCGCCCCAATCGCCGCGACAAGCGGTTGCTTTACGATGTACGCCGACTTTGCTCCCGCCGAAATCGCCGCGTCAATAACCGCGCGCCTCTCGGTCGACGTAATTCCCCCCGGAACCGCAACCATGACCTCCGGACGGAAAAGCCGAATCCCGCCGAGCGCCTTGTTAATAAAATACCGAAGCATCGCCTCCGTCGTTTTGTAATCCGCGATAACCCCGTCCTTTAGCGGGCGCTGCGCAACGATCGTGTCCGGCGTTCGCCCGAGCATGTCTTTTGCCTCCTTTCCAACCGCAAGCACTTTTCGATCGAGCTTTGAAACCGCAACAACCGAAGGCTCGTTAATAACAATCCCGCGCTTTGGAATAAAGACGAGTACTGTTGTCGTTCCAAGGTCAATCCCGATTTTTTTCGAAAACATATTAGGCGTCCGGATTTATCGGTCCGTGGTCGCGAATATAGAGAAGTCGCGGATTTTCTTTTTTGTAAAACTTTTTCATGTACTTAAAGAAACTCTCCATTTGAATCCATGTTCCGCGCGAAAAGAGTTGATGGAACAACCCACCGTCCGCCGTTGCGCGACGATGATAATGCATAAACTCCGCCTTCGGATAGTAGACAACGCGATACCCCGCCTCCCAAAACTTTCGACAAAGATCGTTATCCTCGTAATAAAGGAAGTAACGCTCGTCAAACATCCCAACCTCCAAAAGAATATCGCGACGACAAAAAAGTGCGGCGCCAATCATCGCGTCAACATCCATCGTTTTTTCGTGTGGTTCGTCCGTTCGGAAATAATGGTCGATCACTTTTTTCGCAAATCCGAGTTTTCCGATCGGAGTTCGTCGGTAAACAGGAAGAAGCCACGTCGGAAGTCGGTACGAAGAATGTTGAAGCGATCCGTCGGGATTTACGAGTCGCGGGCCTACAATACCAACGTCGGAATGCGCCTCCATAAACGCGACAAGCGATTCGAGACTTCCTTCCTTTACAATAATGTCCGGGTTGAAGATAAGGACGTACTTCCCTCGCGCCTGTCGGATCCCAACGTTCATAGCCCCGCCGAAACCGAGATTTTTCGCGTTTGCAAAGTATCGAGCTTCCGAATACGTCGTTTTAAGCACCTCCGCAAATCCGGCACTCGGTCGATTATCGACAACAATAACCTCAAAGGGGACTTTAATTGACGCGCGTTTTAATCCCTTAAGCGTAAGTCGAAGCATGTCCGCCTCGAACGTATGAACAACAACAATGGAAAAGACTGGGTTTGCAGAGGTTTCATTATTTTCCGACATAAGCGCGTAACTCCTCCTCCGTTATCTTTGTCATTTCGCGAATCAGTTTTCGCTCACGTATCGCCTCGAGGGCAAGCGGGAGCATTGTAAGAAGCCGCCTTCTCGTCAACGGTTCAAAAAAGAGACCGTAGACAATGCGAAGGAACTCTAGGGGGAGGATGCGCCAACCGTACCTTAAAAGCAGTCCAAATGACAAATGCTTTAGAAGGACAAGGATTTGATTACGCGTAGAAAGGGCGGCAAAAAAAGGACGTTGCTTTTGTCGGTTTCTAAGACGCGCGAGAAATCCGAGCTTTTCGGCGCCAAACATGCCCCGAAAATGCCAAGCGATCGCCTCTGGAATAAATAGTGAACGATGCCCCGCTTTTTTAAAGCGGAGCGCAAAATCGCAGTCCTCGCGGTAAGCGAAAAATGACCCGTCAAACCACGTTCCGTTAATAAACGTTGAGCGTAGAGCGCTTAAACGATACATCGCCATCGTTCCCGTCGGCGCAATAATATCAAGAAGCGCGTCGTACTGTCCGCGGTCAAGTTCGCCCGCCCCGCGATCGGTCATCCGAAAATTTGTATTAAGCCGTAATCCGGTTGTATCTAAAATATCCGATTTTACCGTCTCCTCGAGAATCTCGTCGGGAAGCCCGTCGGAAAACGCGCGGTAAAGCTTTGGTTGTACGCCCGAGATTTCCGGATTCTCGTCGAGCACCTTAACGAGACGCTCGATAAGTTCCGGGTGGAGGATCATGTCCGAGTTCACGATAAGGATATAGGGATCAGTATCGTTTGGATCGAGGTGATCGAGCGTGAATTGCATGAGCTGGTTGTGCCCCGGCGCAAATCCTTCGTTTTTCTTATTACGAGCGATAAGCACGTCCGGATACTGACTCTGTAAATATGCCACCGTATCGTCGGTACTTCCGTTATCAAGCGCTCGAACCGTAAAATCTTTAAATGTTTGCGCCTTAAAAGAGGCGAAAAGGTCCTCTAAATACTTTCGATCGTTCCAAACGAGCAGGTGGGCATAAACCTTCATACCCGCCTATTAAACACGCAAATACCGTCGCATGGCAAGCCAGGTGGTAAGTAAACTAAGAATAAGGAGTCCAATAAATTCTGCTCCAAAAATCCAAGAGGCGTTTACGGTAAAATACTCGTAGACCCCGATATTCGCGTCGCTAAAGAAGAACGCAAGGCGCGGTTCAATCGTTTTTAGTACACCAAAGGTTCCAGCGGTAACAAGAATCGTTGCGCAGAGCGTGTAAAAGAACGCCTCGAAAAGGAATGGCCCACGTACAAACCAATCGTTTGCCCCGACGAGCTTCATAATCCCAATCTCCTCTCGGTGGACGTAAATCGCGACACGGATCGTATTGAAAATAATGGAAATAGCGATAAAGGTGAAAAATCCAGCGAGGATAAGACCGGCAAGGCGAATCCGCTTCGACCACGTTCGAATATTATTAATCGTCTCCGCTCGGTCGTCGTAGCCCTTCTCTTTTATATACTCGGTAAACTCCGGCGTATCCATTGCCTCGACGATAAACTCAAAATCCTCCGTTGAGTTCGCCGAAATAATAAGCGAAGGTCCAAACGGATTTCCGCTCACTTCTTCGAGCGACGCGAGGATTACCGGGTCATTTTCGTGGCGCTTTGTAAAATCAAGGAGTGCGTCTTCGGCGGTAATAACGCGTGTTTCGCGCACCTGTACGAGCCCTTGCGCGTAGCCCTGCGCCGCAAGCAAGAGATCATTACTCGTCTCCGGTTCGAAGTAAATAGCCACCTCGACTTTTTGCTCGATATTTTTTAGGGTCACGTCCGCGAGTACGTTTACAAACAAAACCACATTCACCGTCACAAGCGTCAAAAAGAAAACCGAAAGCGTTACAAGCGACAACCAAAGATTGCGCAAAATATTTTGCCCTGTAAAACGAAGGATTCGAGTAAACGACCTTGTAGCGCTCATGAAATAAGATATTTACCCTGCTTAACGTCCGAAACGATCTCGCCGTCTTGGAGCGTAATTACACGCTTCTTTAACTTATTAACGATATCGCGGTCGTGGGTTACAAGAATCACCGTTGTACCGTAATCGTTAATTCGCTTCAAGAGCTCGAGAATTTCGTGTGAGTGGATCGTATCGAGGTTTCCGGTCGGCTCGTCAGCGACCAAAATTTTCGGGCGGTGCACAAGCGCCCGCGCGATCGACACCCGTTGTTGCTCTCCTCCCGAAAGTTGGCGAGGATAACGCCCAGCCTTATCCGAAAGCCCGACGATTTTTAAAACCTGCGGAACAATATCCGCAATCCGTTTCGCCGACTCCCCGGCGACCTCGAGCGCAAACGCGATATTTTCAAATACCGTCTTGCGCGACAAGAGTTTAAAATCTTGGAACACAACGCCGATCTGTCTTCGAAGTATCGGTACGTCTGTTTGTCGAATCTCTGAAATATCCCAGTCTCCAATCGTTACCTTTCCTTTCGTCGGTCGTTCCTCGGCGAAGAGGAGTTTGGCAAACGTTGTTTTTCCCGATCCGCTCTGCCCAACAATCGATACAAACTCCCCCGGTTCAATCGTAACAGTCACCCCCTTAAGCGCGTGTGTGTTTGGCGGATAGAGCTTTGTTACTCCTCGCATCGATATCATGGAATGATTATATCACAATCCAAAACTGCTATTGACAAAAGGCATTTTTTACACTACTGTAATCAGTCATTTTGACAGCGCTAACGCTGCGGAATGGTCGTTGCATCTTCAAAAAATACAACAAAGAGGTCTCCGATGCGCCTATCTCTCTCGTTGCGACAAGAACCCCGTCTCACCCAAACGCTGAGCCTCAACGCAAGGCTCTCGCTCGGTCAGAAGTTGTCCCTAAGACTTCGACTGATCGAGGCTCTCCGCGAAGAGAGCTACACGGCGAGTGCCGAATGTCCTAGATGCGGTCATTCGCTTAGCCTCGACGAGATCCTTAAGGGATTTACAATCGACCCGCGCAACTACACGACAAAGTGCCCGAAGCGGAAGTGCGGCGCGCGATTCGAGGCCGTGCTCGTACAAAAGAGGGCGCACTCAAGCATCAGTCTCGTATTCTATTGCCCCGTCCAGTCTACAGCGCAGCTCACTCAGGAAATGCTAGCGCACACACCAAAAAAGATCGCAAAGCTCATGCCATCCGTCTACAACTCGTGTATGGTGCACTTCGGGAGCCTGAAGAGCGCCTTCCGCTCGATCGGCATGGAGTATGAGTTCGAAGAGGTGGCAAATTGGCAGACACGTGTTGAACCGTTCCTCGGGCTCATTTCGAACGTGATCATCGCCGAATGTGTCGGCGTCCACCCCTCCGAAGTCCGGTCGCTCGCAGCGGCCAAGCGAGCGAAAGAACGGGCCGAAAAGAAGAAACCGTAACTCGGGTACTTCAAAACTCGAGCGACTCAGTACCCCGCCAAGCGGGGTATTCATGTTTTTTAAAAGAACACCGTGGAAACGGTATATCACGACACGGCATGGTAGTGCGCTTCGTGTCGTTTTACCTCCCCGCGAGCCGCCCCAACTGCGTCACCCTTATGTGAAGAAAACAATTCGTCTAGCTTATTCAAAATTTTGTTTTCAGAAGCGTTAATACGACGCTCAAGAGCATCAAAACGCTGATCAACAACGTTAAATCGCTCATCAATAGCATTAAACTGCTCCGCACTTGATTCAACGAGGGTTGCTAACGTTTCCGACAAATCTATAATATCTCGACTCATCACTTCTAATTTTTCTTGCATAGCAAAAAA
>CAZBFR010000007.1:0-2700 GCA_964491425.1 uncultured Gammaproteobacteria bacterium | reverse complement strand
ACAAATCTATAATATCTCGACTCATCACTTCTAATTTTTCTTGCATAGCAAAAAAATGGCAACGGGGAGAGATTTAGACTTTCATTGTAACAAGCTTAGTTAGCATTACAAGTTCAACTGTGCACTAATGACGCGCCGGATCGTAGGCTCTTACGAACTCGTATCCTGTCTCATTCATCGCAACCTCCATCGCCTCCTCTTTCGTAAAGAACTTAACCCCAACGCATTCAAACGTTGGTGTAATCTCCAAGCTCTTCAACACAACCTCGTAGATAATATTCGTCTTCCATTTTCCATCTCCATTCCTCGCAACGGTAAAATACGAGGGCTGATCTTTCATGTCCACAATCTCAAGCCCCGCTTCTTCTTTCAATTCCCGAGCCAAGCATTCGCGAGGCGTCTCTCCAAAATCCAACCCGCCCCCAGGCAACTCCCACAATCCACCTTCCTCGTTAAGAAGCAGAAACTTCCTATCTTCGTTTAAAACAAGTGCTTTGATACTCGTGCGATAAAAGCAGTCAGGGATTTCACTCATACTATTTCTTCCAAGTCTGTACCCACTTCGCGAGACCGAGCGTCTCTCCCGACTTTACGCCAAGTGTCGCAAGACCAACGAACACAAGCGCGTAAACGATATGCTCGTCGAGAATTGGATGATGTTCCGGCGGAAGCTGTGCGAGCCACATAAGAAGCACCATCGCCGTTCCTGAATAGCTCGCGAACTTAATCACAAGCCCGAGAATAAGCGCGAGACCAACGCCAAGAAGGCCAAGCATGAACAACACGTCAACAATCGCTGACCCCGCCATCGCCTCAAAAATCCCCGCAAACGGCCCCTTGACCGCATAGGTCAAAAACCCCGTCGTTGGAGATCCGCCAGCGATCCACGCCCCTTCCTTCGCCGTCGCAAACCCTAGCCCAAACGTCTTATCTAAAAACGCCCAAAGAAAGAGCGCCCCCATAATAAACCGTGCCGAGACCCAATAATATGTTTGCATATTTGTTGGTTAAATTTCTACTACTCGCGTAACCGCTCCATACTTCCCGAGCTCAACAAACGACACCCGACCTACCGTCATTTCATGTACCCGCTCACTCGGAATTCCCTCAAAGACATCCGTCGTTTCACTGTACGCAAGCGTAATGTGCGGCAGGTATTCATCCCGCACAATCGGACTTCCGTAGCTAAGTAAATTCTCTCTCTGATTCGGCGTTAAATCAAGCCCCTCAAGCGAAACCGACTCGGCGTCAAAATAATCCGATAGTTCTAGAGCTGTTATATGTGCAGATTGAAGCCAGTCCGTTTTCTCCGTATTCCAAAAGAGAAATTTACTCCCAAAGACTTGAATATCGCGGAGCACGAGTTTGCGTCCTACGATCGAGAGGAGCTTTTTATGCACTTCCGTAATAGCTGACACCGGAGCATTTTTAAGCGCCGCGTGGTAAAGCGTAATGTGCGGAATCTCGACGTGGAACTCCGCTCTTGGAGCAATTTCCTCCGCCAAATCACGAACAAGTGCATTCGTCTCAAAATCCGGCTCGATCACAAATCCGTATTTCCCGGTAAAAAGTTGGTTCATACCATAACCAGCATCGCACGTATCAAGCCAATTGACCAGAAATGCTCCCCACGCTAGTCTTATCTGTGCAGTCAACACTATGGAGGCACCATGGCCGAAGTCACAAAGCTCGAACCAAACGCCATTTCGACACATCGACAGTGGGAGCAAGATCAACGTGCGGAGATAGCGAACCGTGTTGCGAAGTTGCAAAAGGATCTCCTCGACCTCGTCCCGCCCAAGCTAGACATGTGGGCAAGCTCGGCTGGACAAAGAGTCCTCAAGGAACTCTTGGGCAACGGGCTGTCGTACTGCATCATCCCACACGGCCAGTCTCCACTCAGGGCGCGTGGCTTCGAGAGAGTCGAGGACATTAGGAAGTCGTTCGAGGAACTTGCCCTGGCGTGGGCAGGCCAAATCAAGATCGATGTCGTCAGTTACGAGGCCGAGACCTACTGCTACTTCACACTACCACGCTGAGTCGCGCTCACACGCGGCTCCACCCACCGAGCCCCGCGCGGAACGTTACCGCCGGGGCTTTGTCGTTTCACAAACAAAAGCACCCGTGCGAGACGGGCGCTTTTTGATAATAGCTATTCAACCGCTTGTACCGAATTGAACCAAATCGACATACAACCAACAGCCTCCCCTTCAAACATTGGATCTAGTGTCACAAGATAACGCTCAGGATTTTCTTTAGACCCCTGTGGTAAGTAGGAGAGCGCTTGTACTTCACCGATAACAACCGTCGATGCGTTTCCAAACATTGCAGGCTGGCTTTCCATGGCTGCGATTAATTTCTTCGGACCGCCAGTTATAACAAGAGCCGAACAAACTTCGGATTCTCCGGAGTCATCAAGCGTTGTTGAGCGCGCGACCGTTGTTACGTACCCCTCTATTTCCGCACTTCCCGATGGCCAAAATGACATTTCGTTTTCAACCAAGTGAGAACCAAATCCCATATTTGATTGCCACAAGTAAAGACCTCCTGCTCCGATTAACAGACCAACCAATCCACCAACCAACCACGGACCAAACGATGATGATTTTTTCATACATTTTTTATTACTCTAATAATAGCACAAAAAATGAAGCTCCGAGGCCTTACGGCCTCGGTATCTTCTTACAAAACAAGCTTCGC
>CAZBFR010000006.1:17625-21355 GCA_964491425.1 uncultured Gammaproteobacteria bacterium | reverse complement strand
ACGCCAGGTTTTCATCCTGGTAACAGGAGTTCGATTCTCCTTGGGGTCACCAAAAGCTTCTCCCTCGAATTTGATGGAGATGTTTTTGTTTTGGGTAAAATTTTCTAAAACAACAAACCCCGTGCTGAGAACGACGAGCGCTCCCAGTAGAGGGGGCTTGTCGCTCGCACGGGGCGAGAGTGATGTGATTGCGTCAGGGTGCCATGATCAGGTCCATGAAGGATTGCCACGCGGGGCTTTCCATGTTCTCGGAGAGTTGGTACGCGTCGAGCGCGAGCTCGATCGTGTCGCCATGTTTGATACGTTGGAGATGTCCTCCGTTCATCATGGGCACGAGCGCATGGCCCGTTGAGTACCAGTACGCTTCCGTCTCGTCTTGCCTTGCTGTTACAGGGTCCGGTGCTCGGTCGGGAGAGGAATGCGAGAGGTGGTGGTCCAAGTGGTAGCGTTCATGGACGATGGCGTGCGCGAGCATGTCTTCGATGCACGGTACCTGCCACAGGCAGCCTTTCGCGTGTGCCACCATGTGCTTGCCGAAGAACTTGACCCCGGGCTCGTTCCCAAGCCAGCCGGTCATTGCCGTGACGTCCGACACGTCCTCGTCCGAGAAGATGAGGATGAACTCGGCACGATTGGCACGGTTGAGGAAGTCGACTACCTCCACTCGAACTGGCTCGATAGGGTAGTTGCTGGAGATGTCGTCGAGGAGCTGGGCAAACCAGGTGTCGGCGAAGACACGGGGGTCGTCGGTTGGTGGACCGAATTGCGATGGGGAGGCGGGCACGGGCGTTGCAGCCAATGCTGGTGTCCGGTTATTTGTGGTCGTTTCGATCGGTGCGGTGATCGAGCAACCGAGTAGAAGGAACAAGAAGGATGTCATGGTGATTCTCGTGGTGAGAAGCGGCATGTCCTGCCGAAGGTTGTCTTGCGACCCAAGAGAGTACTACAAAATAGGCTTTTTGTCTATCTAGTGATGGCGGCGGTGCTATGTACCCTGAATTCGGGCTCTTTTAATCCTAGTGACTTTTTCTTTGCGAATGCTATTATTGGTTTGTTTCTGAAAATACCACCTGTCTTATAGTTGTATGTCTTATCTTGGAATCGTCGTTGAAGAAAGCCTTGTCGAAAAATCTATCCTTGACCATATTATCATTACCAATACAGAGGTGGAAAAAACGACCAGTGAACATCAAACACCCTGGATTCTACAGTGGACCATGCATACGGTTGAAGTGCCTGACGAAGCGATTGAACGGTTTGTAAAGCAATTGAGTGAAGCACTCGACCCAGAGCATGCCTGGTACGCAGATTTTAAGAATACGGACACACACACTATATCGTATTTCGTGATAAGGTCTTTAAAGTAAGTCGCTCTCGTCTCGAGGAATATGCAGAGGTTGAAGCGTACGGAACTTTACTCGGCATTCCGGAATACCAACTCGATTTTTCTCCGCGGATCAATTAATTAGATATGAACCGACCAGAAACTTTGTTACGACTATGAAAATTTTCATCTTTGGAGACAGTATTGCTTATGGCGCTTGGGATAGGGAAGGCGGATGGGTTGCCCGGTTACGAAAATTTGTAGACGACAAGACGTTATCCGCTCCCGAGGATGAGAGTCATTACCATCACCTCTATAATTTGTGCATTTCAGGAGATACTTCTACTGGTGTACTCAATCGTTTTAACGCGGAAATGGATGCCCGACTTCTAAAAGAAAAGGATTGTGCCGTAATTTTTTCAATTGGTACAAATGACAGTCAGCTCATTGTTGCAACCAAAGAAAATAAAACACCGCAGAAGCAATTTTCTGCAAATATCTCAACACTGATTACCAAAGCAAGGAAATACACCGATAAAATCGTCTTTGTAGGGCCTCCACCGGTTGATGACACGAAGGTGAACCCCATTCCGTGGTCGCCGGAGAAAGCTTTTATAAGCACACAGGTCACGCAATTCAATGCCTCAATCCGTGACATTTGTAAAAATGCAGACATTCCCTTTATTGACGTGCTTTCCGTTCTCTCAGTGAAGGACTTTGAGCTGATTTTGGAAGATGGGGTACACCCAAATGACGCTGGGCATGTAATGCTTTTTGAGATAATTCGTGACGCCTTGGTAAATGCTGGTTGGATCTAAGCCTGTTCGAGGGTTGTCAAAAAAACCGTCTCATTACGAGGCGGTTTTTTGTTGACAGAGTTGATGTTTGTGGTAATGTACTTGGTCGAGCGGTGTCTATTTTGTCACCATTCGTACCCCCTCGAAAGGAGGCCTCGATGTCCTTACCGCTTCAAGCTGTTGTGTTTGCCTTCATTTCTATCATCGCGGGAGCGTGCATCTGGTTCACTGCTATAGCGGTGGGACAGCCACTCTCAGTATTCGAGGCTGCCACCACTAGCCAGCTGAGTATGATCGGCCTCTGGCTCATATACATCGCCGCCAACACCCGCAAGACCGGGGAGTAAACTCGCGCACTCGTGCGGTCACGTCTCCAACGTTTAATCGTTGCAAGGAGCGTAGCCCGTCGGTGCGCTCTTTGTTTTTCCAAAACAACAAACCCCGTGCTGAGAACGACGAGCGCTCCCAGTAGAGGGGGCTTGTCGCTCGCACGGGGCGAGAGAGTCACTTGTTGACAATGGCGTAGAGGAAGCTGTCGCACCACTCGCCTCGGATGGATCCGTGGTGACGCAGCCTACCCTCCAGATGCATACCGCACTTCTCCAGCACGTGGGCCGAGGCAAGGTTGTCGATGTGACAGGTCGCGAAGATGCGATGCAGATCGAGACGGGAGAAGCCGAACTGGATGAGGCGACGAGCGACTTCGGTGGCGTAGCCCTTGCCCCACGCCGAGCGTGCGAAGACGTAGCCGATGTCGCCCTGCTGGTTGGCCTCGTTCCGGATGCTGATGCGACAGCTCCCGATGAGCTCGGGCGGCACGCGCATGTCGGCATCGGAACGTGTGAAAACGGCAAAGTTCCAGTCGGTGCGAGGGGTAGTGGCCCGTTCAGCCAATGCCCTCGCGATGAAGGCATGCGTGTCCGCGGGCTTGTTTGGGCCCCAGGCCATGAACCTGCTGACGTCGGGATCCGACGAGTAGGCATGGATTGCATCGAACTGCGAGGGGTCGATCTCAGCGAGGATCAGACGCTCGGTAGTGCATTCGTCCCCAGTCAGAGGGCGTCTGCCAGAGGCGCTAAGCGCCGCAGCTATGAGAAGTGCCATCGGTGAACTCCACAGGTGAATGTCTACGGCGTACCTGCCGTAAGGGGTCTTGCGACCAATGATATTATCTGAAAACGCCTGTTTTGTCCAATCCGCGGCCGATTTTTGTTCATTCTTGAGGGAGCCAGGTGATTGGAAGCTGGCCAGCTTTTATTAGAAAGTCGTTTGTTTGGGTAAAATGATTATTACCGAGAAAGCCTCGGTGGGCTGAGAGTGGGGAGGGGTGAGGGGATTCGAGGACATGGTGCTTTGTACGATCGATTACAGCGCCTTTCTTTTGTGCGTAGCTTCCCCAAAGGAGAAAGACGAGTCCCGCTTTTTGGTCGGAGAGCGCCTTAATCGCGGAGTCGGTAAAGGTTTCCCAGCCCTTATTTTGGTGTGACCCGGCCTTGCCCGCCTCAACCGTTAGGGTTGCATTAAGAAGAAGGACGCCCTGTTTCGTAAGATAGGTCAGGTTGCCCGACTTGGGCATGGTCCCGCCGAGATCGCGGACGATTTCTTTGTA
>CAZBFR010000006.1:10488-17525 GCA_964491425.1 uncultured Gammaproteobacteria bacterium | reverse complement strand
GCCTTCCAGCTTTCTTCCATGACCACGTTCATATGAAATAAATCTTAGCATAAAACACGAAACCGCCCCCACGAGAGACGCCGAAGGGGCGGGTCGTGGCGGGCGGGCTAGATTCCGTGCACATCTGAGACCTGGATGTAGCACTTCCTTCGACCATTTCCGTGTTGCCAGGGAGATGCGATCGAAAGCCGAACGACGGCGTTGTGGTAGATAAGGCGGGCGATCCGCGTGCCCGCAAGCTCGGCTCGCGCTCGTCTGCACAGCGCGATGCCTTTGACGGGTAGATGCTCGAGTCGACGACCTCGTGCATCGGTGATTGTTGCGCGGATGTCGTCACCGCTTCCGTAGAGTTCAACTACCGCGTTTCGAACGTATCCAACCGATCGCGGGAGGGGGCGTTCGAGAATGTAGCTTTGACCCGGCTGGATATCCGGGAAGAGCTCAATCACGCTGTTGAAGATGAAACTCCCGAGTACACGAGACGCAACTTCCCACGTGTGCACCGTGTCCAAAAGTCGAATCGACCGTAGGTTGACGCGACGATCTTCGGGATGTGTTGGCCTTGGATTCTCGCGCTTGATCGAGGGGACCTCTATTTCGCGCCCGAAGGTCCACCGGCTCGCGATCGTCTCCGGCGGGTATCCGAAGCCACGGATCGAAGGGGGGCCTCCTTGTTGATTCAGGAGTCGGATTTGCTCGAGCGCCTGGTCGTGCGTGTTTAGCGCGATGACCGTACACATTCCGTCCCCCATGGTGGTTCTCGAAAGAATCATTCCAATCATTTCGCTCCTCCGCGGGTTTCGGGGGTGATTCCAAGAACGGTACGAAGGAGACAGCGTCTCGGTGACGCTCGCTCGGGCTTCACGCCGTTTCGGTAGACGTGCTCGATTGGAACTGTGCTTAATTGCAAGGAGCTCCTAAGCCAGTTCGCCGTAACCTGCCTATGACAGTCTTCATGCCGATGGCAGGCGCAAATCAGGGCCACGGTACGGGCGTCCGATTCAAGGAGTAGAGTTTGAAGCGAGGGGCTGTCCTCGGTCCAAATCATTTCCTTCTTCGTCTCGAGTCCTTTTGCGTAGTCCTCGAGGAAGGACGTCCAGGCCTCTTGCCGAGCGGCCTTCTCTGTCCCCGGAGGGTCGAAGCGTTTATGAAACGCATCTCGCAGTTCTTTCGAGGGAGCGAGCACGAGCGAGCGGTGATACGTCATCCCGTGCAGTTCACAGAGATAGCGCATATCCTCCTCGTAAGCGAAGTTCACGTTACGGTACTCGGTCGAGAGCCGCGTGTCGATAATTGCGTCGACACGCTGGGTTCGCATGAGTTTGAAGAAGGCGCGAGCGGTTGTTGCACACGAAGCGGTAACGATTCGTGTGAGGTAGTTTGGAATACGGGTTGCAAGGGGCATGTCAGTCCTCCAAGATGACGATCTATCCTATGGATAAATCCTGAAAATGTCAATGATTCATGGTATGATCGGGACATATGGAACAAATGCAACAAGTGCCGGTGCCCGCGCAAGAAGTGAAAAAACCTTGGTTGTCGGGAAGGCGAAGATCGATCGTTGGCGTCGCGTTTATTATCCTTCCATGGATTACGCTTGTCGGAGTGATCGTTCTTTACGCGATTTCCGAGTTTGTAATCGCGTCTGTTCTTTCTGCGCAACAAGTGCAGGCACAAGAATTTGAACCGATTAGTGCAGACGAGTTTTTTAATGATGAGCGTTTTCGAACGGGCATTGCGCCCGAGATTCCGATTGAAGATTACCCGGTCGGTGCGTGGGAAGGATTTGATACATTTGGGGATGCAAGTGGTTTAATGATGGAGGAAGCTGAACTTGGTCCTGCTAATTCCGCGGCTATTATCGGAAGTTTGATACGGATCATTTTAAGTCTTATCGGGCTAGTTTCTATGCTTATGATCCCAATCGGAGGGGTCATTGGTGTCTACTTACTTGTAACAAACAAAGAGTAATATGATTAAACGATGGCTTGCCCTTTTTGGGCTCGGACTTTTAACGGCGGTTCCAGGGTTTGCGAGCGCTGGAAACGACGACTATGTGCTCGCGGTGCTTTGCGGATTCGAGACGGACGAGGAGGAGATTGAATGGATCGCTTCCGGGTCGGCTGTTTCGATAGGAGAAGAGTTTATTTTAACGAATGCCCATGTCGCGCTTTACGAGGACGAGGAGACGGGGGATCTTTACGAATACGACGTCTGTGTTGCCGGATATGCGCCAAATGGCTATTCGGAGCCGGAATATGAGTACATTGCCGAGCTCTACGGCTACAATTATGACGACTATTTCGACTATGCGTTCATGACTCTTACCGATTTCGACGGAGAAACGGTGGATTTGGGAGTCGGAGCGCCTTGGGGAAACGCGGATTCGCTTGTGCACGGCGACGACCTCCAAGTCCTTGGATTCCCGGACAATGGTTCATATACAATTTCGATTACGACGGGAGAGGTTACCGGGTTTGCGGGAACAAATTGGATCATTACGGACGCGCTTATCGATCATGGCTCCTCGGGAGGTGGGGCGTTTGACGTAAACGGGTCACTTATCGGCATTACGACCTCGAGCTATACCGGAGGAATTGGTCAGTATACGTATTTGCAAAATATTAACGCGATTTACGAGGATGCGTTTGGAGACGACGCGATCGTTCGAGACTACGACGATATGTACTCGACGACGAATGAAGTCTGCGCGTTTGGTGAGTGCTTTAACTACACGTACGACGAAGCGGAGGATGTTCTTTCCGAAGGAGAAGATAGTATAGAGATAGAACTTGAGATTACGGAAACGGATAACATGGTTGATACCGATGAGATTAGTTTTGAGGATGAGGAAGAAGACGAGGATGAGGCGGAAGATGAAGATGAGGATGAAGTAGAAGATAGTGAGGAGCGAACGACGCGCGTAACGCTCGAAGAAATCGCGCTTTACGACGTAACGAAGAAGGACGCTGGGCTAGCAAAGCGTATGGATGGACGGGTTCTCCTTCAGGTTGAGAAAAACGGAGAGGCTTGGTACATGGTTCCGGGAACGAGTAAGCGCGTGTATTTAGCGGACGGAACTATCGCCTATACGACGATGCGTTACCTCGGACTTGGAATTACGAATAAGGACCTAGCGCTTATCCCAACGGCCGGTTCGACGCAGGAAGTGCAAATCGCACCAAGCGTTTGCAAGACGAACGCGACGGCGAATCGCCTTAAGGGAAAGATTCTCCTCCAGGTTGAGGAACACGGGGAGGCTTGGTATGTGCACCCGGACACATGTCGACGTATTTATATGAAAGACGGGGAGGCGGCTTACGCGATTATGCGGTTCTTAAGCCTTGGAATTACGAATTCGGACCTCTTAAAGCTTGAGCCGGCACACCTTTGGGAGTTTTACGACTAAAAAATCGGCTCTTCGCCGGTTCAAATCTCTTCTTCACCGCTCCACGGACCCCGTCACAGTCGTGACGGGGTCTTTCGTGGGGCGGACGTTGTGCGACTACGGCGCGAGCGATTCCGAAACGTTGATCGTTTCGGCGTGACGGACGAGGTCCGTCGTCGGTTCGCGGTAGGTAATCGCAGTGGTACGGGACAGGGTGTTGCGCTCTTCGAACGGGTCGGTCTTCGCGGTCAGCATGGCGCTGAGCGCGAGGAAGAGAGCGCTGACGATGATCACCGCGGCGGCCGCTTGGCCGATGCGGAGGTACTCGTCGTTGTGGTCGATTTCGTTGTGGTCGATGGAGCTTGTCATGTCTCTATCCTCTCGGGCTAGGGTTTACTCAACATCAAACAACAGGAACAAGGGTAATTTTGAGATGGATTTATGTCAAGACCCCGACTGTTACTAAAAAACGATTGGAGGAAAGCTCGCCGGTTGGTGGAAATTTGGTTCATCTCCCGGAAGCGGAGCTGAAGAGAGGAAAAGATCTTTCGAAATGACAAATGCGCAGGCTTTTGTAATCGGTTCGGGGAGCATTGTGGTTGGGATAAGAAACGTATGAGTAATCGTTTTTTGGTCATTGTGCGTTACGATTGTAGGGGCAAAATCCTCGTATTCATTTGAGCGGACGCGAACGTCGCTAAAACCGAGAATAAGAAAATGCCCGCAAGGCCCGATCTCTATCTCAAGGTATTCTTTGTCATTTTTCGCGAGAAACAGTTCGGCAACCGAGTATTCCCAAAGGTTATCGACGCGCGTATTTTCAGGGGCGTTCGGGATGCGCTCCGCGAGTGCTGTTGGCATAGTTGCGGTTACCATGATCCCTTCTTTTGTTTTTGATAACGCAAAACGCGCCCAAAGGTCGGGGCGCGTACTGCCCTTGCCGTTCCACAAATTTTGAACGACAAGTTCTGTCATATTATTTCTTGTTTGCGATTTGATCGAAGGCTCGGAGGACTTCTACGGGAAGAGCGAAAATAATCGTATTTGATTGATCACTTGAGACGTCGTTAATCGTTGAAAGGGTTCGAAGATGCATCGCTCCAGGGCTTTGCGCAAGCATTTCGGCGGCCTTTTTAAGGTTCTCGGCGGATTCGACTTCTCCCTCGGCTTTAATAATCACCGCTCGACGCTCACGCTCGGCTTCCGCTTGCTTCGCGATCGTTCGTTTCATATCTTCCGGAAGCGTAATATCTTTAAGTTCTACGTTTTCAACAACGATTCCCCATGGATCGCTCAAGGTGTCGACGATGTCTTTAATGCGCTTTGAGGCGGCCTCTCGGTTTGAAAGAAGGGAATCGAGATCCATCTCTCCAACGACATTTCGCATCGTTGTTTGCGCAAGTTGCGAGACGGCGTAGTAGAAATGCTCAACTTGAATTACGGCTTTCGCGGCGTCGGCGACTCGGTAGTAAATAACGGCGTTAATTCGAGCCGAAATATTGTCTTTTGTAATCGCTTCTTGGTCCGGAACGTCGACCGCTTTTACGCGGATATCGACTCGGTGCATCGATTGGAAAACCGGAATAACGATTCTCCAACCCGGCATCATTACCGAGGTAAATTTACCAAGGGTAAATTTTACTCCGCGTTGATATTCGTTAATTTGGCGAATACTTGCGAGTAATACGACTCCAAGGGCTCCGAAGAAGAACAAGATAAGGAAAAGAATTGCTCCTAGCATATATGTCATAAGTTTGTTTCATCATAGCCTAGTCCCCGAATTTGTAAAGAAATCGGCTTATGCTACACTCGTTTCGTATGAAAGTACTCGGAATTGAAACGAGCTGTGACGAAACGGCGATTTCGGTCGTTGAGGGTGAGAGCGACTCTGTCCGGGTCATTTTTTCGGATGTTTTTTCACAAATTGAGGTCCACGCAAAGTATGGCGGGGTGATTCCCGAGCAGGCGGCGCGCCTTCACCTTGAAAAGCTTGCCGTAATGCTTCGCGCGCGAGGGGTTGAGCTCGCGGAAATCGATGGGATCGCGGTTACGGCGGGCCCGGGGCTTTCGCCAGCGCTTCGGGTTGGGGTAGAGATGGCAAAGGCCCTCGCTTACGTAACGGGGAAGCCGCTCGTAGGGGTTTCGCACATGGAGGGGCATATCTACGCAAACTGGATTGAAAAAGAGGCTCCGGCGTTTCCGGTTCTCGCGCTCCTTGTTTCGGGAGGGCATACGGAACTTGTACTTATGTGCGGTCACGGCGATTACGAGCGACTCGGCGAAACGCTCGACGACGCGGTTGGCGAGGCCTTCGATAAGGTCGCGAGTATGCTTTCGCTTCCGTATCCGGGCGGACCGCAGGTCGCGAAGCTCGCGGAGAATGGAAATGATCAAGCCTTTGAATTTCCCCGAGGACTTCTTGATAGGGAGGGCTACGATTTTAGTTTCTCAGGACTAAAAACAGCGGTCCTCTACACCCTTCGCGAACATGACAAAGAACTAGCGGACGAAACATTTCGAGCAAATATCGCCGCGTCGTTTCAGACCGCAGTTGTCGATACGCTAATCGAAAAGACACGTCGAGCGATTGAGAGCTATGATCCAAAAACGGTGGTCATTGCAGGGGGAGTTTCCGCAAATCTTTTGCTTCGCGAAAAAATGGCGGAGCTTGTAGAGAGTTACGGGAAGGCGTTTGTTATGCCCGAGTTTAAGTATTCCCTTGATAACGCGGGAATGATCGCAACGGCAGGCTATTTTCATTTACGTACCGGCGAGAAACATGATCCACTAACTCTTACGGCGAATCCAAATCTTGATTTATGCGCGAAGAAGTAATGACAAAAACAGAAGAGGAAACGCGAGCGGTCGGCGCGGAATTTGCGGATACGCTTCGCGCTGGCGACGTTTGTTTTCTTCACGGAGAGCTCGGAGCGGGGAAGACGGCATTTGTAAAAGGGGTTGTTTCGGCCTTGAGTCCGCAAACCCTTGTAAAGAGTCCGACGTTTTCGCTTATGAACGAGTATGCGGTCGATTTTGGGGGCATTAAGCGGATTTTGCATCTCGATTTGTACCGACTTAATCACCCCGAGGAGCTCGAGGCGATCGATTTTCGCGCATTTTTAGGGGACAGTGTGTTTTTCATTGAATGGCCGGAAAAGGGTGAGGGGTTTTTGCCGGGGGCGACGAAGCAACTCTTTTTTGCGCATGGGAAAGACGGTGGGCGAACGATTTCATTTTCGTAGTATGGGGTTTGGGGAAGAGCTCAATCCCGAGACGCCGGAGATCGACGTACACGGATATTCCGTTGTTGAGGCTCTTCGGGAAGCGGAGCTTTTTATCGACCGACTCTTTATGGCGCGCGAACGTGCCGGGCGCATTATTACCGGGAAGGGTTCGGCGATTCTTTCTCGCGAGCTCCCAAAATTATTACAAAAACACCCGCTTCTTACGCGGGTTTCGCCTTCGAATCTCCCGGGGGAGATCGGAGCTGTTTTGTACGTTGTCTTAAAACGTTAGGATCCCTTTCGAAGGCTAGAAGATCTTCTAATCTTTGAAAGGGACCCGAGGTAGTACAGTGTACTTCACCTCGGGAGACCTGGTGCCGACTAGTTCATCGGCTCCGGGTCGAGGACGGGCGGGGTGTCGTTCA
>CAZBFR010000006.1:0-10388 GCA_964491425.1 uncultured Gammaproteobacteria bacterium | reverse complement strand
GATGCTGTGACGCATTTGGAACTCCAAGGACGCGCGAAGCGTCCGAAATGGGAAAGGGCAAGGACTAGGGGCCATCTCTAGCGACAACGTATTATCGGCAGGGATGGTCCGCGGAATCTCGTCCGCGGGGAGGGGATGGGCGACATAGCTAGAAGCCCATGAGGGGAGACGGCATCGTGATCTCTAGGAGAACCAACCTCGTTTCACACGAAGAGATTCTCGCTTCGAGGTCAAGGATGATCTCGTCACCGTTCTCGACGTCTTCCGATTCGCTTTTTAGGCGTTCGATCACGTCGGTGAGGATGGCGATTACGTCCTCGATTGCCTGCTCTTCGTTCGCGGGTTCAATTCCGGCTCGTCGCCGTTCGAACCCCGGAAGGAGTGCGCTTGGGCGCACGGTTGGCGGGCAGTTCATAGGATCCTCCAGTGGAGCCGGGGCTCCAGTAAAGGAATGGGTCAGAGGGCCATCGCTAGCGACAAACGGGTTGTCGGCAGGGATGGTCCGCGGAATCTCGTCCGCGGTAAAGTGAAGGTGTGAAAGTCAGGTCACTCGGAATCGTCGACATCAAGCTCGTTCGACGTTGTTGTCGTGGCGTTTTCCCTGAGTCTCTTCAACTCAGAGGCGATCTCGGCAAGACGAGCCTTGATCTGCTCGATCTTTTCACCATTTTCGTCTACGCCATCTTTGCGTCCCCACTGGGCAGAGACGAGAATACCTTCTTGGCGCTTCGGCAGATCTTCCGCGAGCGCCTTAGCTTCAGCCTCTAGGGCGGCGATCTTTCTCTGTCGTTTGATGCCGTCCGCAATCTGCCTACTTCGGTTAACGGCGTTATATTTCGTCATGGCATCTCCTCCCGAGTCAGAAGGTTTGAGGCGGAGGTCCGTCGAGGGCGAAGAGAGAGGTTGAGAGAATCTCGATCTTGACGCTTACTTCCCTGGCGACCTCACGGAGGCGAGGAAGGAACGAAGGGTCGATTTCTCTAACTTCGAGGATCAGAGACTTGAATTGCTTGAGTTGCTCTTTGAGCGCCTCAAGCTCTTCAAGGACCTCTTCACGACTGCTCGTCATGAAATCTCCAAGTTGTAAGGGCCTACTTTCAGTATGGCACATTTAAATACCACCCGCTAGGGTAGCAAAAAATGGGCAAAATGTCAATGAAAAGTCTAAAACCCTGCCGTGCGTTTTACTTCGTCGACGGTTGTTGTTCCTTCGAGGGCTTTTAAGAGGCCGTCTTGGGCCATTGTTACCATTCCTTGTTGTACGGCGATGTCTCGGACGGCGAATTCAGAGATTGTTCCTTCAAGGATAAATTTTTCAACGGTGCTATCTTTCAAAAGAAGTTCGTAAAGTCCAACGCGACCCTTGTAGCCGGTGTTATTACATGCTGGACACCCAACGGCTTGGTAGAAGGTAGGGGAGGAAAGGTCCGGTTTTTCGCCCGAGGCTTCCGGGATCGCTTTAAGGAGTTCGAGGACGCGGGTTTTTGTCGCTTCGTCGAGTTCGGCAGGCTTTTTACATTCTTTACAGAGTTTTCGCGCAAGACGTTGACCCATGATTGCGGTGAGTGCTGGGGCGAGGAGGAACGGTTTAACGCCCATCGACACAAACCGAGGAATCGCGCCAGCGGCGTCGTTTGTATGGATCGTTGAGATAAGAAGGTGGCCCGTAAGAGCGGCTTGAATCGCGGTTTCGGCGGTTTCTAGGTCGCGGATTTCTCCAACCATGACGATATCCGGGTCTTGACGCAAGATAGAGCGGAGTCCCTTTGCAAACGTATAATCCTTACTCGCGTCGATCTGCGATTGGTTAATTCCGTCCATTTTATATTCGACCGGATCTTCGAGTGTAAGAATCTTTACCTCCGGCTTGTTTAGGTGTTGCAAAATTGCGTACAAGGTTGTCGTTTTTCCGGATCCTGTCGGTCCCGTTGTAACGATCATTCCATTTGGTTGCTCGATAACCTTCATTAACTTCTCGATTACCGGTGGGCGGAACCCGAGATTAACGAGGTCGAGTTGAATCGATTCGCTATTTAAAATACGCATTACGACCGACTCTCCGGCGCTTGTTGGAATTGTCGAGGCGCGGACGTCGATTTTGTGCTCTTTTTGGAAAATCGTGAAACGACCGTCTTGTGGGCGATCAATAACGTTTAATTTAAGTCCCGCGACAAGCTTAATTCGGTTAATAATCTTTTTCCATTGTGATTTCTCGAGTTTTCCAACGGTTTGGAGGATGCCGTCAACGCGAAAACGTACGGCGATATCGTTTTCCTCGGCTTCAATATGGATATCGGACGAATTGAGGCGAAGAGAAGCGGCAATGACAACGGTTAACACATCGGTGATATTCGCGGTTTTAAGAACCTCGCTAATATCTTCGATACTTGTCATTTTCGCTTGGAACTTTTCGAGCTCGCTTTCGGTAATTTGAACTCCCTTAACAACAACGCGAACCTTAGGAAGGTTTTCGTAGAGTTTGAGGGCCGAGGCGAAGCTTTCCTCGCTCATTTGGTAGAGCCCGCCGTGCGCTTTGTGCCGTTCCTCGAGGGAATGGAGGAGGGACTGTACTTCGGGGAGGTTTGGGTTAACGGAGGCGACGCGAAGTTCCGGTCCCGTAAATAAGAAACAAATCGTTTTTAACTTTTCCGCCGTTTCTTTCGGAATTTGCGTAAGCGCGTCTGGGCTGACCGGAAAACCGACAAGATTTATGTACTGGACCCCAACGACGCCCGCCGAAATTTTTACCTCCTCTTCACGTCCTTTTTTCGAAATCTGCTCGATCTTTTTCTCGAGTTTTGTTTCCGTTGTGTCGTCGGGTCCCGCCGTTGTATTTGTCATTTTTACGGGAACCGAAGGAGCCGTCCCGCCCTGCGACGCTTTTAATAGATCTTCGATTGAAGGAAGTTTATCGGTCATGATCTTCCAAGGGTTCGGAGTACGAGGTGCACGACGGTATGAACGGGACCTCCTTCGATACGCTTAAGAAGGAGGTGCCAAGTTGTGTAGTTAAAGAGGGTTAACGTTCCGAGGATAACAAGAAGGAGGAAAATTCCGAATCCCGTTAAGAGAGTTGCGATAAGCGTCGCTAGAAACGGAATTCCTCCGAGCGCGATCGTTAGAAGTGCAACAAAGCTAAGCGCGATAATATACGCTCCGGCGCAAAGAAGAAAAACGAGCGCGTTTACAACGAAGAGGAATACCGCGTATTCAAGGAGAACAATCCAGTTCGCGAAAAACACTTGCGTTCCATCCCTAATCGCGCGAAGAACTCCCTGCTTTTGTTTTACGGTATGGAAACTCGCGATCATCGCAATTGTTTGGAAGGCGAAAACGAAGGGGAGGGTAAGTCCAAAGAAGGCGACGAAAAGAAGGATGTCGCTCGCCGGGATGGCCTCAAGGAAAAATGAAATACCAAGGATTCCGATACCAACAATAAGGGCTGTTAGAAGTCGTTTTGCGAGATGGATGACAACAAGATGGAAGGAAGTGATCCACTCTACGCGCTCAAATAGCTCGTAAAGCGTCGGACGCTTTGTGCCGGTCGTTTGCACCCCGTAAATTAAGGACTGAATTCCCATTCCTCCGACGAACATACCGGTAACGAGGACGACAAGAATAAGAAGCGCAAGGAGAATAAAGCGTTCGGAACCGCCCGCTTCGAGCCAGTTAAGCACCGGTTTAAACATCCCAAACTCCTGACTTAGGAGGTAGGTAACCGTGTCCTGGATCGAGGAAACCGGGCGAAGGGAGAGGCTTGCGTTTAAGACGCCACGAAGAGTAATTCCCATCGAGAGAATACTTGCGAGAACGCCGAAAAAAATAAGTTCTCGTTTTTTTAGCGTCCCGGAGATTGCCTCGGTTACAAGTGAGTGATAGTGATCAATCGTTTTTCCTAACGTCATACCTCCAAAAAAAGAATAATTCGATGTCATTATAACATCGAATCATCTTTGCTTGTAGAAGTTATACGCTTCCGCCAAGGATTTCGAGCTTTGGCGCTTTAAGGGCCGGGCCAACAATCTTTTCAAACTCCTCTTTTTCGATAATTTCTTTCTCGAGGAGGTGTTTTACGACGAGGTCGAGTCGGTCGCGGTGTTCGCGGATAATCTTTCGAGCGGTTTCAAGGGCGTCTGTTACGAGGCGGTAGATTTCCGCGTCGATTTTTGTCGCTGTTTCTTCGGAGTAGTCGCGTTGTTCGTGGATCTCGCGTCCAAGGAAGATCATTTCCTCTTGCTCTCCGTAGGTGCGCGGGCCGAGTAGATCGCTCATTCCAAATCGCGTAACAAGGCGTTTTGCGGTTTGGGTTGTTTTTTGAAGGTCATTACTTGCGCCCGTTGTAATATCTCCAAAGATTTCTTTTTCCGCGGCGTAACCTCCAAGCATCATCGCCATTCGGTCGATATATTCGCGTCTAAAGTTCATCCGTTTGTCTTCGGCGGGGAGAGACATCGTATAGCCGGCGGCCATCCCGCGCGAGATAATCGATATTTTGTGGACTTCGTCGGCGTGTGGGAGGACGTGGCCAACGAGGGCGTGGCCCGCTTCGTGGTAGGCGGTAATAAGGCGCTCGTCTTCGTGGACGACGGCGGTTTTACGCTCAGGGCCTAGCATAACCTTTTCGATCGCGCTTAAAAGATCGATTTGGAGGATCGTTTTTCGACCGGCTCGGGCGGCAAGAATCGCCCCCTCGTTCATAATATTCATTAGATCCGCTCCCGAGAATCCAATCGTTCGCTCCGCAATGCGTTTCAAGTTTACTTCTTTCTCAAGAGGCTTATCTTTTGCGTGGACGGCGAGAATCGCCTCGCGATCCTTAAGCGAAGGGAGGTCGATCGTTACACGTCGATCAAAGCGTCCCGGTCGAAGGAGCGCCGGGTCGAGAACGTCCGGACGGTTTGTCGCCGCAATAACGATCACTCCGCTATTTGCCTCAAATCCATCCATCTCAACAAGAATTTGGTTAAGCGTTTGCTCGCGCTCGTCGTGACCTCCACCAACTCCCGCTCCACGCTTTCGTCCAACGGCGTCGATTTCATCAATGAAAATAATACACGGCGCCAAGCGTTTTGCTTTAAAGAACAGATCCCTTACGCGCGACGCTCCAACTCCGACGAACATTTCCATAAACTCCGATCCCGACATATGGAAGAACGGAACGCGCGCCTCGCCCGCGATCGCCCGCGCGAGAAGCGTCTTTCCCGTTCCAGGCGACCCCATAAGAAGCACGCCCTTTGGAATCGTCGCGCCAACATCCTCGTACTTTTTCGGATTTTTTAAGAAATCAACGACTTCTTGCAGTTCCTCTTTTGCCTCAACAGCTCCCGCAACGTCCGCGAAAAGAACGCGCTTTGTTCCGTCGGCCTCTTTTGCACGCGATTGTCCAAACTGCATCGCCTTATTATTCACGCCTGACATCTGGCGCATAAGGAACCAGAAAATAATGACAAATCCAACAAGAAACACGAGCGTTGGAACAATCGATTTAAGTAGGGAAGTAGCCGTTCCTTGCTCTGTTACCTCCATTTCGATTGTTGAAAGGGTCTCGGTTGAAATTCCGTAGCTTTCAAAAAGTTCATTTGCCGAAACCGACCCTTCCTTTTTTACGCGAAACTCTTCGCCGGTTGTACTTGTAATACTTAAGGTATTGTCTTGAACCTCAATTCGTTTTACCTCGTTTGCGTTAATTTTTGTAATTAAATCGGTTGTCGTAATTTTTGTCGGCTTTACGGCTTCCGGTTTATACATTGAAAAGAGAATACCAAGTGAACCAAGGATCAAAGCAACAATTAGGAGGTTTTTGAGGTAGGTCGGCATAGTAGAGGCATCATGACAAAAAGAGCCCCGTTTGGCAAGGCTCTTTTCGTTGTCTTTTCTTTATTTTTTCTCTTCAGTTTTTGCGTCGAGGGCCTTGATCGAGAGACCGAGACGGTGTTCAACCGGTTCGATCGAAACGATCTTGAACTTGCGTCGCTCTCCGATCTTTCCAAGGGTCTTCATATCTTCGACAGGTTTCGCGGAAAGCTCACTTACGTGGGCGAGACCGTGAATATCCTTATCGAGCTCTACGAAGAAGCCGAATGGGTTGATTTTGAGGATCGTTCCTTCAACGACGTCGCCAATCTTGTACTTATCGGCAACATCCTTCCAAGGATCTTCGATTAAGTTCTTCATCGAAAGGAAGATCTTGCTTCCTTCGATTCCAATAATCTGCGCGCGAACGGTTTGTCCAACCTTGAGGAGATCCTTCGGGTGGTCAATACGTTGCCAAGCGATTTCGGAAATGTGGACGAGCCCTTCAAGTCCCGCTTCATTTGCTCCCGCAACAGGCGAGAACTTTACGAAGGCTCCGAAGTCCGCAAGCGCCGTAACCTCTCCTTCGATCACTTGGTGAACTTGGATTTGGTTAATAACGCTCTTTTGCTCGGTTTCCCAAACTGCCTTTTCCGAAACGATGAGTTTTTCCTCGGTTTCGTTCATGTCGAGGATCTTTACCTGCATCGTTGTTCCAACGAAGCTATGAAGCTTGTCGAGAATCTTTTGCTTGTCTCCGCCTGAAACGCGTGGATAGTTATCCGGTGCGAGTTGGGAAACAGGGAGGAATCCCTTAACGTGCTTAATCTTGATAAGAAGTCCGCCCTTGTTTGCGTCGAGAACCTTCGCGCCAACGGTTTCGTTATCTTCGAACGATTTCTTGATCTCTTCCCACGACTTCTTGTTTCCAGCGTAGCGGAAAGAAAGTTCAACTTCTCCGTTTTCGTTTTCAAGACCAACAACGGTCGCCTCAACCTCGTCTCCAGCCGAAAGGTTGTGGTAGACGTCCGACTCCGAGAACAGCTCGCGTCCGCGAACAACTCCCGTCATCACTCCGTTAATATCAACGCGGATCTCGCGACCCTTTGTTGAAAGAACCTTTCCCTTAATAACCGCGCCAAGCTCCGGGATTTGAAGATATTTTGCATCTTCGAGAAGCTTTGCGACCTGCTCATTATTTGAATACAACATAGTTTTTGCCTGACGACGGCGGGTTTTGCCCCACGGTCTTCAGGAATTAAGAATAAAGTAGCCCTCGGAGTGTAGCCGAAGAGGGGGTTTTGGTCAACCCTTGTGAGCCGGGAGGTTGTTCTTTTCCTGCGTTCGGGTTAACTTCTTCTATGTCTACAAGACACCCTCTTTCAAGGAGTAGGTCATGAAGAACATTCTCGACGCCCTTCCTCTGTCTGTGCAATCCGCTCTTAGGCAGGAGGGATGGACCGAGCAGCGCGTCATGGGCGCGCTCGGCCGTTCCGGAGTGGGACGTGAATTTCTTTCTTTTTTGTCAAAGATTGAGGCTGAGCCGTACTTCGGGAAGATCACCCCGCCTCCGGTGATCTCACGACAGTTTACGGAGCTCGCGCGCAGGAATGGATTGGACATCGGCAGGTTCAAGAGGTCGGAGGTTTTTGCGGAACCGAGACTGGATTTGATGAGTCCGGGGCGACCCCCGGTTCTCACGGTCTGCCTCGGGTCCCTCGAAGAGACGCTTGCTTTTGCCTGGGACTGGGTCAAGTTGAGCCGGTCGACCGGATCGCTCTTCGAGGCGTTAGTCGATCACAAGGTCGATTTCGCACGTGTGACGACGGAGGTGGGCGGCAGCAAAGAGCATCGTTGGCTTGCGGACGTGTTCCATCCGTGGACACTCGCCTGGAGAATCCTCGACAGAAGCTTCTATGAAGTAGACGCCAATGACTCGAAGAAGCCTCCCGCAGGCATCTCGACCCTGTTTCTCGCCGCACAACATCCGGCCCTCGTCGAGACGCGCCAGTTCGCTCGTATTCGAGGACTCCGGATTGGGGAGGAACCACTTCATCTCTGGGGATTGCCTGAAGTAAGCCTGATGGTCGGCGCCCCAGAGATGGGCTACGAGTACGTCATGGGCGGATGAAGCTTGCGAGTTCGTTCGCGGCGGGGTCTTCGGACCCCGCCATTCGTTTTTGTAAATTATTGCGGGGGCGGGGTAGGGGGTCTCCGGGTGGCGACAAAGTGAGACGGTGTTTTTGTTATAAATTAAACACTTTTGTTATAATTTGAACATTTTCCTCGAGTCACCATGGGGTCACCCCCTTGGAGGAGGTATACAAAAACTCCCGCCGGTTGGCAGGAGATTTTGCTTATTTTGTTTCCGTTGTTTGTTCAACCATCTTTCGGCGGAAGCGGCCTCGGAGGAAAGAAAGCTTTCCACGGCGAGTCTTGTATTGCTTCACAACCTCGACTTTCTCGATGTTTGGGGATGAAAGAGGATAAATCTTTTCAACCATCCATCCATTCGAGTTCTTTCGAACGGTCATAGTTCGAGACATTCCTGGGCCCTTAACGCCCATGACAATACCTTCGAATACCTGAACACGCTCTCGCTCCTCACCCTTTGCGTTGAAGTCCTTGATTTTCTCATGGACGCGAACAAGCATTCCGGTTTGGATATCACGGTTTGGGAGAACGACGGCTACGTCCTCGGCACTTGCCGTAGGAATTTCCGCTGTTTCCGCTTCTTTTGTAACGATTTCTTCTTCGCTCATACTAATTGTTATGCCATGCGAGAGGACTTTGGATAACCAAGTTCGTGCAACAGGCTTTAATGTGGGACTACTGTATAGAAAAAGGCCATTTTCGTCAAGAGATAGCCTACTTTTGCAGGAATTCGGCGATTGCGATGACGACGGTTTCGAAGACTTCGTCGCGGGAAAGGGGGGTTGTGTCGATTACGACATCGTAGTTTTTGAGGTCGTAGATATCGATTCCGTAGTAGCGGGAGTAGCGGGCAATTTCATTTTGTTTGCGGGTTTCGTTTGCTTCTAGGACCGCTTCGAGGGTTGGATAGAGGTCGCGATTACCGGTTTTATCATTAAAAATACGGGTGGCGGAGACGGTTTTGTCGACTGTAAGCATAAGTTTGCAATCGGGGCTTTCAATGAAATGCCAAGCCGTTCGCCCTTCAAAGATTCCTCGAGGGGTGGCTTGTCCGATCTCTTTTTGTTTTGCGTCCATCGCTCGGTCGATCGTGTCGTCCTTTTCTAGGAGGGCATTAAACGCGTCGAGGGTAAGGCCACGGGCCTTCGCTTCGTCCCGCATCATTTGTCCAACGTAAATTCGAGGGATCTCGAGCGTTTTTGCGAGACGTTCGGCCGTCGTCGATTTTCCCGATCCGATCGCGCCACTAATTGTTACACGAAGGGGTTCGCGAGTTTGTAAAAAGGCGAGAGCTTCGGCGAAGGTCATACGAGGGTATCAAGAAGAGATTGAAGTTCCGGAGGAAGGGGGGCGGTAAACGTTTTTGTTGTGCCGTCGAGCATCGGGATTGTAAGCGACGCGGAGTGGAGGAATGGACGATTAAGCGGAAGGGTGTGTTTAATATTTTTTGGTTTGTAGAGTTGGTCGCCGACAATGCCGTGGCCGAAGGCGAGCATGTGCGCGCGGATTTGGTGCGTTCGCCCCGTTTCGATAATAAGGTCAAGAAGGGCGTGGAATCGGAAGGCCTTCTTTACGACGTAGTGCGTAATCGCTTCTCGGCCTTCTTGTGAGTTTGGACGGGCGGCCATCTTTCCGCTCGAAACCGAACGGGCGATCGAAAAATCGATCGTGCCCTCGAGGTGTCCCGGTACGCCATGAACAAGAGCCAAGTATTCCTTCTTCACTTCGCGGTCGTGGAACGCTCGCTTTAGCCACTTATAGCTCGTTTCATTTTTCGCCATGACCATGACCCCAGACACGCCCTTGTCGAGTCGCGAAACAATTCCAGGTCGAAGCGGATTTTCGCCAACGCTCGCCATCTCCGGCGCATGCTTTACCGCCGCGTCGGCAATTGAAAGAAGGTCGGCTTCATTGTTACGGTGCACGATAAACCCAGCCTGTTTGTTGATGACCAAAATATCCGCATCCTCAAAGATAATGTCGAGGACTGGAAGTTCGGTAGAGCGGGGAATCGGCTTTAAAAGCGCCTCCTCGTCGTAAGAAACCTCGGTCGGTTTTTCGATTGAAAAATGGGGCGTAATCTCAACCCCAGGGACCATAATAAGCCCCGTTTTAATCGCTTTTTGAATTTTTGTGCGCGAAAGGCCTAGCGTTTCGGCGAGTAGAACGTCGAGGCGCGTTGGCTCGTTTGGGGCAAGGGTAAGAGATTTCATGGCGGAAGTATGCCAAAAAATTGCCAAAAAGGCAATTTTCGGGTACTTTTGACGAGGGTTACGGGTCTGTAGCTCAGCTGGTTAGAGCCCCGAGCTTATACCTCGGTGGTCGATGGTTCGAGCCCATCCAGACCCACCATGCCGTGATGGCGGAATTGGCATACGCGCTACGTTCAGGTCGTAGTTCCCGCAACGGAGTGAGGGTTCGAGTCCCTCTCACGGCACCAT
>CAZBFR010000005.1:12245-22836 GCA_964491425.1 uncultured Gammaproteobacteria bacterium | reverse complement strand
TGCGTCTCCGAGAGGTCACAGTGCGTGACAACCGCGAGGTGCTCGTAGCCGAACCCGTCGCCGTCGGCGTCCGGATACCACCGCTTCGTCTCCCAAGTCCAGGGACGATCACGGCAATTCTCCATGTCCTCTCGCACCCACTCCTCAAAGAGTTCGCCCCAATCGCGCCGACAACCGGCGCAAATGAGCACTCCGAAGACCAAGAGCAACCTGTACATCCGTCCTCCAAACGGCAAGGGTGAGTCCTAAACGGACTCAAAATCCTAGCCGAAAACGGCGATTTTGTAAAGAAAAACCTGTTGACAGGGAAAATGACCCGTGCTACTCTCTTTGCATTATGAAAGCGGACATCCACCCAACTTATAACCAAGCCCTCGTAGCGAATTGTGCCTGCGGAGCGACTTACACGATCGGATCAACGGTTGATACGATGTATGTTGAACTTTGTAAGGCCTGCCATCCGTTCTATACGGGTAAGCAAAAGATTCTCGATACGGCCCGCCGTGTAGAGAAATTCCAATCAAAAGCGACAAAGAAATCGAACGCCGTTCTTGGCCATAAAGCGAAACTCGAAAAGAGTGCCGCTCGAGCAAAGAAGCGTGAAGCAAAGAAATCGAAAGAAGCGTAACGATCTTAACCTAGTAAAATACCCTGAAAACGGGTATTTTATTATTATCGTATGAACATTCTCGACCAACTCGAAAAACAAAAAACCCTATTTAAAGCCGTTGAGGCACGCCTCTCCGAGCCTTCGGTTTTAAGTAACCAACGGCTTTTAAAAGACGTGACCCGCGAGTACCAACGGCTAAGCGATATCGTCGCAAAGGGCGAGGCGCTTAAAAAAGCGGTAGACAATCTCGAAAGCGCAAAATCGCAAAGAGAAGACGCCGACCCGGATATTCGTGCCCTCGCCGAGGAAGAAATTCTTTCGCTAGAGGAATTAATCCCAACGCTTGAGCACGCCTTTAAACGCGCGCTTATTCCGGAAGATCCACTCGATAGTCACGACGCAATTATTGAAATTCGCGCGGGAGCCGGAGGTGACGAGGCTTCGCTTTTTGCAGGTGACCTCTACCGAATGTACTCACACTTCGCGGAAAAGCACGGTTTTCACGTTGAAATTTCTTCACAAAGTTTAAACGACGTTGGTTTTAAGGAACTTGTCTTTGAAATCATTGGCGCTGGAGCGTACGGGAAAATGAAATATGAATCGGGAGTCCACCGTGTTCAACGTGTTCCAGAAACCGAAAAGCAGGGACGAATTCATACTTCAACCGTAACCGTTGCCGTATTTCCAAAGATCGAAGAACAGGAATTCGAACTTAACATGAACGATTTAACAATCGAAGCGACAACCTCGCAAGGAGCGGGAGGACAAAGCGTAAACACCACCTATTCCGCTATCCGAATCGTCCACAAACCGACCGGGATCGTCGCCTACTGCCAAGACGAGCGCTCACAAAGACAAAATAAAGAGAAAGCGCTTAACGTAATCCGCGCCCGCGTATTCGCCTACGAGCAAGAACAAAAACGCGCGGCAATGGACGCCGAACGCCGAAGCCAAATCGGTAGCGGAGATCGAAGCGAAAAAATCCGAACCTACAATGGTCCGCAAGACCGCGTAACCGACCACCGTATTAAAGAAAGTTGGCACAATCTCCCGGGTATCCTCGCCGGAAACCTCGACGAAATCGTCGACGCCCTAAAACGCGCCGAAGAAGAACTTGCGCTATGACAATCCTTGAGGCGCTAAGCTACGGCGAAGCGCGCCTTAAAGCCCGCTTTAAAAATGCGGGGCATTATTCCCCTCGAATCGACGCACAAGTTCTCCTTGCGAGCGCGCGGAAGAAAACAACGAGCTACCTCTTTGCCCACATGGACGAAGAGCTCCCCCTTGAAACGGAACGTCTCTATCGCGAGACGATCGACCGCCGTGCAAACTTTGAACCCGTCGCCTACCTTACCGGTCACAAAGCGTTTTTTGGAAGGGAGTTTCATGTTACCAAGGCCACCCTTATCCCACGCCCCGAAACCGAACTTCTCGTCGAAGAGGTGCTTAAGCAAATCGACGCTCGACCGCTTCTAGTCGATATCGGAACAGGGTCCGGCGCAATCGCGATTACTCTCGCGCTCGAATCGAACCGCCCCGTCCTCGCTTTTGATATTTCGAAAGACGCACTCCTCGTCGCCCGAAAAAATGCAACGAACCTTAAGGCTGAATCGCTCGTCCATTTCGCCGAGGGCGACCTTCTCGAACCACTTCTTAAAGATCATGTCCCCTATACCGACTTTTCTTCGCTTCTTGTTTGCGCAAATCTTCCCTATATTCCAAACGGTCAGTACGAATCGCTCGACGCCGACGTCCGCCTCTTTGAACCCAAGCTTGCGCTAACGGGTGGAATCGACGGGCTTGATCTTTATCATAGACTCCTTGAGCAGATCGAAAAAAATGACGCCCTTCTCCCGAGGAAAAAGACGCTTCTTTTTGAAATCGATCCGTCGCAACCCGCGCTCGTTACCGCGCTTGCGAACTCTTTCTCGTACGAGGTTACTCTTCTTCCCGATCTGTCGGGGAAACCTCGTCTTGCAATTCTTCGTACGCCGTAGCGCTTTCGAGCGTGTCAACGACGTGAATCCAGGTTCGTCCCGTGTTTATCGCAACTTCTTTTCCCGTTTCATCGTAAAAGCGTAGTCGCTCTTCGGCACTTGGCTTTTTCCATGTAATTTCTTCTACAACTCCGTCTTGTGCGAGAAGTCCATACCCGTCACCAATCGTCGTAACCGCCTTTCTTCCGAGATCGTCAATACTCCGCACATCCGTTTCAATTACAACAACCGCGTCAACGATAACCCGTTTACCGTTCTCAACGGTCATAACACGGTCCCCTTGAAGGCGTACATAATTATTCGTGCTCGGATTGTAGCGCCACAAAACCCGATAGACTCCAAGCGATTGATTTACTCGAAGCGAGAGATTCCCGCGCGACTCCCCCGCCTTTCGCTTCCAGAGTCCGTACGCAAATTCCGTAACCGAAAACTCGTCGATAGCTCCCCGAAGCGACTCCATGCTCGTAAAGACGTTGTGCGGAGCATAGCGACCGCCGGTTGTTTGGCGATAAAAATATTCGCTCTCAAAAAACTGATCGAGATCTTGCACAACGTCCGTCGCGCGAACTTTCTCGAGTGCCTCGGGAGATCCGCCGACGTGCGCATAAATCGCTCCGAACTCGCTCGCGTAGTCGATATAGTATGGCCGAGCCGAGCGTACAGGCCCGATTTTTTTCGTTTCTTGGTCCGCTTTAAAGAACGCGATAAACCGAGGAATATCTCCCTCGACCGGCGCCTCTATTACGAGAAACGCTTCCTCGAGTCCCGAGAGCGGCCAAGCGTCGTACGCGTTCTCTATCATGACCCCAAAAATCACCTGTCGCTCCTCCTCAACTTCAACGACCTCGTCCGTCTCATCCTCAACGAACGGCACAGTTACTTCCGGTCGGCGAATAAGAATAACAAGAGCCGTAACGAGTAAAACAACGCCGAGTAGAGTCAACGCCGTGTAACGAAAAGAAACGAGCAGTGATAGCCCGTTTCTTACCTTGTGTTTTAGTTGCGTAAGACGCTTCTTCACACTTATTTCTTGTCTTTCTTTCCGTCTTCTTTTTCACCAAGAGCGGCAGCCGCAGCAGCCTTTTCCGCTTCAATCTTCGCGTTTTGTTCCGCAACCTTATCTTCAACCGGTGCGTCAAGCGCTGCAAGTTCTTCTTCCGAACGAGGAGGTTGAACGTTTGCAACCGCGAGACCCTTGTCCGTCAATACTTCGATTCCCGCAGGAATAACGATATCGGAAACGTGGATCACATCCTCAAACGTCTTAAGTCCCGTTACGTCAACTTCGATTTCGCGAACAAGCGCGGAAGGAAGCGCGAGAACCTCGAGCTCGTCAATCGCGTGCGCGAACGTTCCACCGAGTTCTTTAACCGCAGGCGCAAGTCCAACGAACTTAAGGGCGATCGTCGCTTCAACCTTCTTACTCATGTCTACCGCGCGGAAATCGACGTGGGTCACGAAATCCGTCATTGGATCAAATTGGATATCTTGGAGGAGCACGTTAAGGGTCTTCCCTTCGGCGTCAAGCGAGATAACCGTACTTTCTCCAGCCTCTTTATAAAGCTTCGCAACTTGGTTGCGGTCAAGCGTAAGCATCATCGGTTCCGTTCCAAAACCGTAAACAACACCCGGAACTTTTCCTTCTGCGCGAAGGTCGTCCGTATGTCGTCCTTTAATAATACGCTTTTCAGCGTGAATTGTTGCGATTTCCATAGAATGCCCGTATTTCACATAATTTTGATAAAACTGTCAAGTTTCAGGGCGTTGTGGACAGCGATAACGTCGTCAACGGAAACCGCTTCATTTTGCCAAAAACGAAGGACCTCGGAGCGATTAAGATCCGTTGGGAGCCCAAGAATCTGCAATACCCCGTCCACTTCTTTCATAGAAAAAAGCATGGAAAGCTTACATTCCGCACATTCGCCATGAAAAATATCCTCAATTTCTCTTCGATCGACAAGGACGAGCCCACCGGTTGGGTACGCCGCGCGACACTTCGGGCAAGCAAAGAAGGAGTGCGTCATAATTTAAGTATACCACGACGTATCCGTACCATCCCCCGGTCTAATTCGCAATACAATACTTTGAGCGAGTCCGATAAATGCAAAAGAAACGAGTAGCGAACTTCCACCGTAGCTTACAAATGGGAGCGTAACGCCGGTCGCAGGAAGAAGCGAAAGATTCACCCCGATAATGACAAACGACTGAACAAAGAATGCGGCAAAAATACCAACGAGAAGAAAGATTGTGAATCCGTCACGAGCGCGCGAGGTAAGCCGAAGGAGTCGATAGAGAAGGAGGAAGAGAGCCGAGAATAGAACGAGGACGCCGATAAATCCAAGCTCCTCCGCGATAATAGCGAAAACGAAGTCGGTATGACTTTCCGGGAGAAATTTAAGTTGGCTTTGCGAACCAAACCCGAGTCCCTTCCCGAAAAGCTGGCCCGAACCGATCGCGATCTTCGCTTGAATTAAGTTATAACCACGATCGAGAGGATCAAGTCCCGGGCGTAAAAATACGGCGACGCGGTCGCGCTGATAATCGGCAAAAAGAAATCCCCAAGAAATTGCAAATACGAGTGCGAACACACCTAGAAGCGTTGCGATATGGGAAACCCGCATTCCAGCAAAGAGAAGATAGATCCCCCAAATTCCAACGAGCATTCCCGCACTTCCAAGATCTGGCTGAAGAAGGATAAGAACAACTGGTATTCCAACAATCATTCCGCTTTGAATAATCTCCTTCCACCCAAAGTAATAGCGCGCATGCTCTCCAAAATAACGTGCAAGCGTTAAGACAAGCGCGAATTTCATAAACTCCACCGGCTGGAACGAGAAGATTCCAAAATCAAACCACCCCTTTGTCCCCCCAAACACCTCTCCAAATAGCACAACAAGAACAAGGAGTACGATTCCAACGACATACACAAGTCGCGCGTAGTTTCTCCATTGAAGGTAATGAAAATTGATGAGGAGAAGAAAGAGTCCAATACCAATTCCGCTCGCGATAAGTTGCTTACGAAGAAGAAGGAACTGTCCCGACTCACGCCCAAGCTCAACCGAATAAATCGCCGAGAAACCAAAGAGCAGGAGAATAATAACCGAAAGGAGGATAAACCAATCGAAGGATTGGAGCGTTTTAAGTATTCGGTCGAACATGTACCCACTCTAGAAGAAGAGACGTCCTTCTTCAAGGTCTCCCGTTTTGTTCATGTAAACGTCAGGGTCAAGATAATCAATTACCGGGAGAACGCGCACCTCGCCAACAGACGGACCAGATCCATACCACTGGAGCTCAACTTCTCGGCGCTCGTTTACCTCAAGTCCTCGAAGAGTCACGGTATTTACGCCAACAACTGTTCCAGAGCGTTCGATAAGAACAAGAAAGGTTGGGCTCCAGTACGCGTAGGGCGTCGAGTTCGTTACGACAAATTTTGTTCGTGTAAGTTCTTTCCCGTCGACCGTTACCGTTTCGTGGACCTCGTTTGAGATCGCAAACTCCTGATGTGCCGCAACCCACTCCGCAATCGTTGACGTTCCGGCCCCGCGAAGCTCTCGCGGATTAAGGCGCTCGAAAACAATGTCCTTAATAAGAACGTCGCTTACCCCAGGACGACTCGTCGAAGGAACACGAAACGCAAGAAGCGCCCCTTCGGACTTTGGCATAATCGTCGCGCGCGCCTCCGGCGTCTCTCCGTCACCGGTTTCAAACGCATAGGTTATTATTGCCGCCCAATCGGTATTTTCATTTTCCACGGGAGCGAAAAAATCGTAGGTTGATTCGGTGTTTAGAAATACGAGCGTATTTCCGATAATAAGTGACGACGCCGTACTCGCTCGCGCCGCCTCGGCTTGAACGCGCGTATTCTCGCCAATCCGCGCCGTAAGCCGCTTATCAACAAACATTCCGCTTGAAAGGTATGTTCCGAGCGAAAAAAGCACAAAGGCGAGAAGGGCGAAATCAAGTAGAATCCAAAGTCCCCAAAAAACCTGAACAAGAAGCGGTTTACCCGCCTCAATAGCCGTATCTCGGCGATACGCAAAATCAATCTCTTTAAAAGCCCCTACTCGCTTATCCTCCCCTTCCTGCATATAGACTAGTATAGCAAATTCTTGTAAGCTGTAACTAATTCTATGGCAAACTCCTCCTACGACTCCTCTAATATTACAGTGCTTGAAGGACTCGATCCGGTTCGAAAGCGTCCGGGAATGTATATTGGATCAACTGGTCCCGAGGGACTCCACCACCTTATCTGGGAAGTTGTCGATAACTCGTTTGACGAAGCGATGGCTGGATACGCGACGAAAGTAACGATTCGCTTAAAGCCTGATTCATGGATCGAGGTTGAAGATAACGGTCGAGGAATTCCGGTCGATATCCACAAAGAACAAAAAATCTCCGCGCTTGAACTCGTATTAACGAAACTTCACGCCGGAGGAAAATTCGGAGGAGACGCAAGCGGATACAAAATTTCCGGAGGTCTCCACGGAGTTGGAGTTTCGGTTGTAAACGCGCTTTCTAACGATCTTGTTGCCGAAGTTTATCGCGACGGAAAGATTTATACCCAAGCGTACAAGCGTGGAAAGCCACAAGAGAAGGTAAAAGAAATCGGAAAGACGCGAAAAAATGGAACTCTTATAAAGTTCCGTCCTGACGAAACGATTTTTGAGACAATCGAATTTAACTATAAGTACATCTTGGATCATTTGCGCCAACAGGTGTATTTAAGCGCGGGAATCGAAGTCGAGCTTTTTGACGAGCGCGGAGACACCCCGGTCGCCTACGGATTCTATTTCGAAGGAGGAGTCTCGTCTTACGTCCGTCACCTTAATGAAAAGAAAGAAACGCAACACCAAAATATTTTCTACGTCCACAAAGGCGCGGAAAATGTCGACGTTGAGGTTGGGCTCCAATACACAACCGACTACCACGAATCCGTCCACTGTTTCGCAAACAATATTACAAACCCGGACGGAGGAACGCACCTCGCCGGTTTCCGCTCCGCCCTTACGCGCTCCCTTAACGCCTACGCGCGCGATAAGGGGTATATTAAGGAAAAGGACGCAAACCTTAACGGAGAAGATGTTCGGGAGGGACTAACCGCCGTTATTAGCGTAAAGATTCCGGAGCCACAATTTGAAGGACAAACAAAAGGAAAACTCGGAAATCCGGAAGCACGAACCGCCGTTGAATCGATTTTCGCGGAAGCTCTTTCGATTTTCCTCGAGGAGCACCCGAAGGACGCCGAAGAGATTATCGGAAAATGTTTACTTTCCGCTCGTGCTCGCGCGGCCGCTCGCGCCGCTCGCGAGACTGTGATGCGCAAAGGTGCGCTCGAGGGGTTAATGCTCCCTGGAAAACTCGCCGACTGCTCGAGCAAGGATCCGTCAAACTCGGAACTTTATATCGTTGAGGGAGACTCCGCGGGAGGTTCGGCAAAGCAGGGTCGTAATCGCGAGTACCAAGCGATTCTTCCGCTTCGAGGAAAAATCCTTAACGTCGAACGCGCGCGTCTTGATAAACTCCTAACGAATAATGAAATCAAGAACTTGATTATTGCGCTTGGAACAAATATCGGCGAAGGATTCGAAGTCGAGAAACTCCGCTACAATCGAATTATTATCATGACCGATGCTGACGTCGACGGAGCGCACATCCGCACCCTTCTTCTCACCCTCTTCTTCCGTCACTTCCCGGAACTTATCCGCCAGGGACATATCTATATCGCGATGCCACCGCTCTACCGAATCCAGGTCGGAAAGCAGGTTCGCTACGTCTACTCGGACGCGGATAAAGAAGCAACGATCGCCGAGTTCACAGGGAAGAAAACCGAGAAAAATACAAACGCTCCCGAAGAAGTCGTAGAAGACGAGTCGATGGAAGCGGAGGTAATCGAAACCGCCGGGGTAAAGGTCAACATTCAACGTTACAAAGGTTTGGGAGAAATGAACCCTGAACAGCTTTGGGAGACGACGATGGATCCGAAGACCCGTAAGATGAAGCAGGTAACGGTCGCCGATGCCGAGGGCGCAAATATGATCTTTGATACCCTTATGGGAAGCGAAGTCGCCCCTCGAAAAAAGTTTATTCAAACCCATGCAAAGGATGTGGCTAACCTCGACGTTTAGTCCCCTTGCAAGAAAGTTCCTTCCGTGGTATGTTATCCCCAACAGCCCCGGAAGGGCTTTTTAAAATAGTAAAATATGGCATTAAACAATCCGGTCGTGAATTATTTGCGCGAGTCGAAAGTCGAGCTTGAAAAAGTAAGCTGGCCAACGCGTAAGGACACCCTTCGCTACTCGCTCGCCGTTATCTTATTCGCCGTCGTACTCGGAGCTTTCTTCGCAGTCGTCGATCAAGCGTTTAACCTCGGGGTAATCGAGCTCCTCGATCTCTCAACGGCAAATACGCCAGCGCCAACGGTTGACGTAAGCGATGTTACAACGACTCCGGTTACTGCCGAACCTGTAACAACTGAATAATATGGCAAAACAAACAGCGAATTACGGCCGACGCTGGTATGCGATCCATACCTACTCCGGCTACGAAGAAAACGTGCTTGATAACCTCAAGCAACGAATTGATACGATGGACATGGAAGAAAAGATTTTCAATGTCCTCGTTCCAAAGGAAAAGAAAATTAAGATTAAGAATGGAAAGCGTCGCGTAATCGAGGAGAAGATTTTCCCTGGATACGTGCTCGTTGAAATGATCGTAACCGACGACTCTTGGTACGTTGTGCGAAATACGCCAAACGTTACGGGATTCATTGGCGCCGGAACAACACCGACCCCAATTCCACAAGAAGAAATCGATGCGCTTATGAAGCGCGTCGGCGTCGACGAACCGGAATTTACGCTCGACGTTTCGGTCGACGATCCGGTAACGATTACAGATGGTCCGTTCAAGGGTCAACAAGGAAAGGTTGCGGAAATCGACGAACAGCGTGGAAAGATGAAGGTGCTTGTTTCCATGTTTGGCCGAGAGACTCCCGTCGAACTCGACTTCCTCCAAGTCAAAAAGGTTTAAAAAGATACGCCCACCCGGGCGTGTTTTTTTATCTAGCGATTGCTATACTTTGTACAACTATGTCATTTATTACACTTATCCTCGCCATGATCATCGAACTAACGATGACTTCTTTTATCGCGTCTACAGACGTTTCATATAACAGTGACGGCAAGGGCGAGCCATACCCTACTTACCAGACGCCAGAACAACGAAGAGAAGCCCTGCGCAAATCCCTTGAACCGCTGGAACAAACGATCATCCTTAATGACGTCACATGGATTGGTCGTCTTACCGAGCCAACGCCGGATGATTCGTACAACTATCAAAACTACGAGGAAAGACCATACTTTGAATACGATCTTGTAAAGGCTGAGAATGGAGTTGAGACGGTCATGTATACGGCGCCCTACGTCGTTGAGGATTTCTCATCCATAGGCATTGAAACTTCAACAGGTTACGAGAGCTATGTGACCCTTCGTCACTATTCGGGCGGACCGGAAGGAGGCGGAACGACAAGCGTCGTTTTCAAAGATGGACAAGAACTATTTAGGGCGCATGTAGAGCACTACGGCCCTTTTGTTAATCAGGATGATGGACTTTCAATAACCCCCGCCGGAGGATCGACGCACTATATAACGATGAGTACGAAAGATAAGTGTGAATTTAAGGAGTCGCAAGACAATACTGAGCCAAAAGCCCAAACAGAACTAACAGGCTTAACAATCACAACAGACAATGTGGAAACATTTTACCCGATCAAAGAACCAAAACTCGTGATGAAGTGCATGAATATTGATGGAGGCGACTACTCCCAAACGTTCCTTGACCATATGATTGAGTTCTCTGAACGCGGTATCGAGATTGCTTTACCTGAAGGCTCGCACGCCGTAATTCCAGCCTACATGCTTCCAGAGGTCAAAGTGATTTACTACGAATACTAACTTCATCGCTCCTTCGTTGGATCGAGATAAGG
>CAZBFR010000005.1:1717-12145 GCA_964491425.1 uncultured Gammaproteobacteria bacterium | reverse complement strand
GACCGTAAACGCCATAATTCCCGGAAAGGTCGTTATTTTATCCATAACGAAGTATACCTCTGGATCCGGGGTTACAAGAGGTCGTAACCGATTGAGTGCCCGAATCATTCCCGGAAGCGGAAGCGCCACTCCCGTTTGCTTTGTATAAAGCGCAGATAACTCCCTCGCGTAAGCGCTTGTATTCATTATTCCTCTCGCGAGTGCCGTTCGAGCAATAGCATCATCTTTCAGGGCTTTCTCGATAAATTCATGAACTTTCATAGCTTCCCAGGCACCCTCTCCCAAGGTCAGTTACTTATACACAGGCCATTTTGTACCATTTCGTACAAATTGTACCATTTGGTACAAAAACGATAAGTAAAAGTAGCCCGACCCCGGAAGACACACCGCCCCCGCCAAAAAATCCCCCGAGGTTTGACAAAAATCCACGAATAGGGCAAAATCCCAGCACTAATTCACGACATAGTTGCCGTCCAAAAAACGGAATCTATTCTAAAAATACGTCGTTATGGCAGAGAAAAAGATCAAAGCCGTCGTCAAAATTCAGGCGACGGGAGGTGCCGCGACTCCAGCGCCACCGCTCGGACCGATCCTCGGTCAACAAGGAGTCAACATTGCGCAGTTTGTTAATGACTTTAACAACGCCACGCAAGATCGAAAGGGAGAAATCGTTCCAGCCGTCCTCACGATTTACGAAGACCGAAGCTTTAGCTTCGTCCTCAAAATCGCCCCAGCGTCAGAGCTTATCAAAAAAGCAGCGAAGATCGCTAAGGGATCCGGAAAGCCACTTTCCGAGAAAGTCGGATCGATTACGAAGGACCAGCTCCGCGAAATCGCGACAGCAAAACTTCCAGACCTTAATACAAACGACGTGGACCGAGCGATGAACATTATCGCCGGAACATGCCGACAGATGGGCGTTGAGATCAAATAATATGAATAAACGCTATACGGAAGCAAAAGCGAAAATCAACAAGTCGCAGCTTCACTCAATCACCGAAGCCGTCGCGCTCGTACAGAGCATGCCAAAGGCTGCTTTCGACGAAACCGTTGAGATCCATGTTCGCGTCGGAATCGACCCAAAGCAAGGAGACCAACAGGTACGAGGAACAATCGCCCTTCCACACGGATCGGGAAAGAAAGTCCGCGTCGCCGCCTTCGTCGACAGTGCAAATGAAACAGCCGCAAAGAACGCGGGAGCGGATATCGTCGCTACAGAAGAAACGATTGAACAAATCGTTGCAACCGGAAAAATCGACTTTGACGTCGCGGTTGCCGTTCCAGCAATGATGCCTAAGCTCGCTAAGGCCGCGAAGGTTCTCGGACCTCGTGGACTCATGCCGAACCCAAAGACAGATACGGTTGGACCAAACATTGAAAAGATGATCACGGAACAAAAGGGTGGAAAGGTCTCGTTTAAGAACGACAACACCTGCAATATCCACACGATCGTTGGTAAAGTATCGTTTGACGCGACAAAACTCGCCGAGAACATCGCGCTTACCCTTGAGACAATCAAGAAAGCGAAACCAAACTCGTCAAAAGGTGTCTATATGAAGACCGCCTTCCTCACGACGACAATGGGACCATCAATCAAACTCGATCTCTCTACGATCTAAGAAAAAGCGCCCACACGGGCGTTTTTTCTTTTTTCGGGGGCGTGCTAAGCTTTTCTCGTATGATCCTTACCCGTGCGCATATTCTTGATCGGATTAAGACCGGGGACCTCGCGTTTACGCCGGCGCTTGACCAATTCCAGCTCCAACCCCATGCGATTGACCTTCGCCTCGGTTACCGATTTCTTATTCCGAAGAATTGGATGATGACGGATCGTGGGCGAAAGGCGCTTACGGTTTCGATCGAGCCGGATCAGTTTCACGCCGAACACTTCGATGAAGTCATATTACAGCCGGGTCAGTACTTTGAATTACTCCCGAATGAATTTGTTATCGGAACAAGCCTTGAGAAGATCGAAATGCGGGCGGGCGATTTAATGGCGATTTTATTTCCAAGAACGTCGACGAATCGTCGCGGGATCAATCTTTCACTTTCCGGGATCATTGATGCCGGGTACTCGGGCACGCTTATTTTCCCGATGAAAAACGAGGCGGGTAACCAAGTAATCCGAATTTTCCCGGGCGAGCGCGTGTGCCAAATTGTGTTTGAAGAACTCTCCTCTTCCCTCTCCCCTGAAGAAGCAAACCTCCACGGCCTCAACCAAGCAAAATACTCAAACGCGGGTAACAATTTTAAAGTCGATAAGCAGGAAGAAACTTCCCTTTTAACCGCCGGTGATCTCGATAAACTCAAACAAAACTACCCTCTATGACGCGACCAAGCTGGGACGAGTATTTCATGAGCATCGTCGATCTCGTCGGATCGCGCGCGACGTGCGATCGCGGTCGTTCGGGATCCGTGATCGTTTTCGACAACCGCATCCTTACAACTGGCTACGTTGGCGCACCGTCCGGCATCCCTTCTTGCGACGATATTGGGCACGAAATGCACACCGTCACACATGCCGACGGAAGCCAAACAAAACACTGTATTCGGACTATCCACGCCGAACAAAATGCACTCCTTCAAGCCGCGCGTATCGGTGTTTCGCTCAAAGGCGCGACACTCTATTGCCACATGGCGCCCTGCTACGTCTGCGCAAAAATGATCGTGAACGTCGGTATTATCCGCGTCGTTTGTAAAAAAGAATACCACGCCGCTACTCGTGGAAAAGAACTCTTCAAAGAGGCCGGAATCGATTTCACGATCCTCAACCCAGAAACTGAAACCTACCCCAACATGTAGTGCATGAGCACCGCGCTCTCGTTGAGCATTGTTGATTCAACAAATTTTAGACGCTGGTTGAGCTTACCGGAAGCGAATGGGACGCCGTCGCCGAAGATAATCGGCTCGATTGTTGCAAATACGTCGGTCACGAGTCCCGCTTCGAGAAACACCGAGTAGATTTGTGCTCCACCGCCAATAACGACCTTCTCGTAGCCACGATTTTTAAGATCCTCGAGGATTTCCTTCGGGGATTTTTCGGTCCATTCTACTTGCCCTGGAAGTGACTCCTTCCCCGACGCATCACGAGTCATGATAACAAGCAGGCGATCCTTGAGCGGTCGACCGATTGTCGCAAATGTCGCGCTCCCCATAATAACAACGCCGACCTCTTTCGTTTTCGAAACAAAGAACGCCGTGTCTTCCTTACTCGTCCAAACAAGCGACGACTCGTCTTTCGCGCAAGAGATTTTTCCGTCAAGCGACAATGCAACGACAATTTCTACCTTCATACAGCAATTTCAAATTCGATTTTTGGATGGGACTGGTAATTAAGGATTCGGGTGTCGGTATAATTCCACGCAAAGATCGACGCGAAGTTATCCGTTTCTATCGTTGGGAGTGGGAAGGTACTCGCTTCGCGAGACAATTGCTCACGTGCACCGACAACGTGATTCTCGTAAATATGAACATCCGCTAAAAATCCGACAAGCTTCCCAGGAGCAAGGCCTGTTTCCTTTGCGAGCAAATGAAGAAGCAGAGCGTAGCTCGCGATATTAAACGGGAGTCCAAGCATCGTATCAACGGACCGCTGATTCCACAAAAGATTAATCTTTCCATCAATCACCGTTACCTGAAAGCCATAATGACACGGCGGAAGTGCGACCTCTTCGAGTACCGATGGATTCCATGCCATTACAATCATCCGTCGGTCGCGTGGATTCGTCTTTAATTTATGTACAAGCTTCTTTAACTGGTCGACACCTTTTCCTTCGTAGTTCGTAAAAAATTGCTCGTACGGTGCATTATAATGACGCCATTGAAAGCCGTAAATCGGACCAAGCTCGCGCGCCTCAAGCATCCGCTTCTTCGACTCTTCGTCATGTCCGTACGGCGCAACCTTCGGACTCGCCCACTCGTCCCAAATATGGTTATTCCGATCGATAAGCCATTGCTTATCGGTAATCCCCTTAATAAAGAATTCGAGTTCCGAGGCGATCAGGCGAAACGGAACCTTCTTTGTCGTGAGGAGCGGAAATCCCTCCGCCATATCATGCTCAAACATCGCCCCAGCCGTCGTAAACGCCTTAACTCCAGTTCGCGTCTCGACAAGCACCCCCTGATCAAGAATCCGCTTTACAATATCCAAGTAGGCTTTCATATCCCCCAAACCTTAACACGCCTATTTCCTTGATTTTAGAGCGCTTGGGGATATCTAATTTTTCAGGGTTCTCCGGCATTGATACCGTGCAGTCGTATGAAGCTTCCGGTTAAGCGCCTTGTAAAACACGCTGTCCTTCCCGCCTACCAGACCTCGGGGTCGGCCGCCTTTGATTTAGCGATTATTGAAGATATCGCGATTCCGCCCCGAGGGATCGTTAAAGTTCGGACAGGGCTTGTTATCCAAACACCACCGGGACATGTGCTGATTTTAGCGTCCCGATCGTCAAATCCGATGAAAAAAGGGATTGATCTTGCAAATTCGATTGGGGTTATCGATAGCGACTATCGCGGGCCGGAGGACGAGATCCTTCTTGTCCTCGTTAACTTAACGGAGGCGGAAGTACGACTCGAAAAAGGTGACCGCGTTGCGCAAGGGATGATTATTCCGGTCGTACAAGCGGAGATTACCGAAATTCTCACAATCGAAGAGCCGTCACGCGGAGGATTTGGAACAACGGGAAGATAGTATGAAAGGGAAATTTATCATGATTGACGGAATTACGGGGAGTGGAAAATCGACCGTGTTTCGGTTTATGCAGGAAATGCTCCGGTGCAACAAGAGCGTCGTTACAAAAGAATGGTTTAAGGCAAATGGACGACCGCCAAAAATTACAGACTTTCCCGAAGAGCAAATTCTCTTTACGTGTGAACCGACGTATTGGTGGGTTGGCGCGTCGATTCGAGACGAGCTCTCGCACCATCCCGACCGCTACTTCGCTCCACTTCTCGCACAGGCCTTCTCGCTCGATCGCTACCTCCAATATCAAACACTGATTATTCCAGCCCTCGACGCCGGTAAAACGATTATCCAAGAGCGCGGATTTACGAGTTCCTTGATCATCCAGCCGATAATGAAGTATGGGCCGACGCTTGAAGAACTCCTCGCCCTTCCCGGAAATGCCGAGGCTCTAAAGAATCCTCCCGATCACTTCATTTTCCTCGACCTCGACCCAGACGTTGCCGCCGAACGCCTCAAACTCCGCGATACCGAAAACAAAGGCGTTTTCGAGCAAACCGAGATCCTTCGCGCAACCGCCGAACGTTTCCGCGCGCCGTGGTTCCGAGAACTTCTTACTTCGCGCGGGACAAAAATCCACACCCTGAACGCAAATCAACCGCTCGACATGATTAAAAGCGATCTCTTTGGTATAATGAAGGAAATTTTTTCCCTATGAAAACGCTTCCAAGTATTGGCTCCCTCCTCGACCGTGGATTCGAACTCTATTTTAAAAACGTTCGAGGATTCACTTCGTTTTCCGCCCTCTACTTTGTCGCGCTTATCCCGTTCGTCGTCGGAACGATTCTCGCTCCGGGAAACGATATCGAGTTCCTTGTCGCGAACGGTCTCGTTTCCTCGATCGAAAAAATCGGTCTCGTTTTAAACGGATTCGTGACACTTAACATACAACTTATCGCCTCGGTCTTTATTCCGATTTGCATTATTCTTGCAAGCGCAACGCTTCTTTCAAAACGCGAGCTTGAAGCAAAACCAACATTTCTTAAAAGTGTTCGTGAATTCCCCTTCGTTCTATCGATTCAAATCACGCAGTTTTTTATTACGATGCTTCCGCTTCTTGCAATCGCTCCTGGTTTTTTTCTCGTATGGCTTTCGGTGAACAACGGAATCGGTCTTCTCTCGCTTCTAGGAATCTTCCTCTATTTCTTCGGACTTATTTTCGCGGTTGCCGGAATTCTCTATATCGGAATTCATCTACAATTTAGTAGATTTGCCTACCTAATCGACGGCACCTCTCTCTTCACTTCGCTCACAAGCTCGCGCGACCTTGTTCGCGGACGCTTCCTTTCGACGCTTCTTCGCTTATTTATTCCGCGCCTAATAACGTTTACCGGCTTCTTTCTAAGTCAACTCCTCGCATACGTTGCCATTACGATCTTTTTCTTCTATCTTCCGCTCGCGCCTTCCGACCTCGTTTCAAAGAGTGCAGATATCCTTTCTGCAGTAATGATGATGGCACTTCTTACAATTTGGTACCCGCTCTTTACCGTAACCGATACCGTTCTCTATCATGACCTCAAAGATTCTCGATCCTAGGGCGATTCCGCTACAAACAGTGCTCTTTATTTTTGCATTGGCTTATTTTTATAGCGGAATAAGTTTTTCTCCCGGGTTCGCGTTTTGGGTTAAGCTCCTATTTGGATCGATTTTTTTCATAGGCCTCTTTATCTCGCATCTTGTTCTTGTAAACGGTGTAAAACGCACGCGTCCGCTCCGCCCACTTCTTTACGGAATCTTTACGTTTGCGATCTTAAGCGTGTTTGTTTTTACGGGGTTTGTTTTATTCATTCTTCCCGGAGTGATTCTCTTCCTGCTTCTTTTTCCCGTTCCGGCCCTCTCCTCAAAAATGGCCTATTCGCCATCAGTAGCAACACTCGAACACCTTAACACGCTAAAAGGGCGCGCCCTAAAAGAGCTTGCTACACGGTTCGGCCTTCACGCCCTACTCCTCCTTGGTTTCCTTGTATTCTTTACCGCTTCGGTTCTTCTCCTTGCCCACGGCGACCTTAAAACGGCGTTTTTCTCGGTTACGAGGCCGTCAATGATCCACGAATTCCTCGCCTTTCTCTATCTTATTGCCACCCTCCCGCTCTACACGACCTATGTCCGAAATATCTTGCGAAAGTCGTAGATTTACGGTACAGTCGTGTCATTATGCGACTCTCTCCTGTTATCGGTCTTGAAACCCATATCCAGCTTAAAACGAAAAGCAAGCTCTTTTCGGGCGCGCGAAACGCTGCCCCTGACGCCGAACCAAACGCGCACATTAGCGCGATCGATCTTGGTCATCCGGGGACGCTTCCTGTGCCAAACGCACAGGCGGTCGAATGGGCCGTTCGCCTTAGTCTTGCGCTGAGCGGAGAGATCGCAAAGATTTCAAAGTTTGACCGTAAACACTACTTCTACCCAGATCTTCCGAAGGCATACCAGATTTCACAGTTTGATATGCCAATTATGCAAAACGGTTGGCTTGAAATTGACGTACCGGGAACCGAGGCTCCAACGAAAATTCGTATTGAACGACTCCACCTCGAAGAAGACGCGGCGAAAAATATCCACGGCGCCGACGGAAAAAGCTATGTTGACTATAATCGCGCGGGAGCACCGCTTTGCGAAATTGTAACAAAACCGGATTTCCGAAACTCCGCGGAAGCGAAGGCCTATCTCCAAGAGCTCCGACTTATTGCCCGTACGCTTGGCGTTTCGGACGCCGATATGGAAAGGGGTCAACTTCGTTGCGACGTAAATATCTCCCTTCGAGAAGTCGACGAGAACGGCGTTCCGCTAAGCGACGAGCTCCACCCAAAAACGGAGATTAAAAACGTGAACTCGTTCCGAAATGTTGAACGGGCGATCGAATATGAAATAAAACGACAAACCGAGCTTTGGGAAAAAGGAGCGATTCCGAGCGTAACAACAACGCGTGGATGGAACGACGAGAAACAAGCGACGGAACTCCAGCGCGAGAAAGAGGGATCCGCGGATTACCGCTACTTCCCTGAGCCGGATATTCCGCCAATGGACCTTTCGAGCCTAACCGACGAGCTTAAGCGCACACTTCCGGAACTCCCTCGCGCGAAACGGGCACGCTTTGTTTCGGAATATGGGTTTAAACCGGAGGATGCAAAGCAATTTGTCGATGAACCGGCGCTTGCAAACTTCGTAGAGCATGTTCTTTCCGAAATCGGTACTTTCGAGAAAAACGATGCCTATACGAAACTCGTTCCGAGCTGGACGCTTAACAAACTCCTCGGGCTTCTTACAGATAACGGAGCGTCGATTGAAACAATGAAACTTACCCCGGAAAACTTCGCGGAGTTCCTCTCGCTCCTTGCGACAGGTGCGATTACGGGACCAAACGGCTTAAAGGTTCTCGAGAAAATGCTTGAAGACGGAGCGGATCCGAGCCACGTCGTTGAATCGCTTGGCGCGAAACGTATCGATAGCGGAGACGCCCTTGGTGGCGTTATCACCACGGTTCTCGAGCAAAACCCGAAGGAAGTCGAACGCTACAAGGCGGGAGAAACAAAGCTCCTTCAGTTCTTCCTCGGTCAAATTATGAAAGAAACCCGCGGAAACGCCGACCCGGAATTAACGGCGAAGCTCCTTCGAGACCGACTCTCCTAAATTGACAAAACGCGTATTTGTGGCATACTTATCACAGATACGCGTTTTCGTTTTGGGTTCGATCTGCCGGCAGGTCGCTTGCGTCTCCTCCATTGTCTTGGGCTAGCGCAGCCCTCGAGCACCTTTCGTCTAGGTCGAGCCCATCACCTTTGCTCTATCGTCGTTTGCCCACGCCGGCCTCTGCCGTGCGTGGGTTATTCGTTTAAAAAGGCTCGAGCGAGCATCTTCGCTTCTTCGACGCTTGTCACTTCTCGTACGCCGTCACCGTGGTGTCTCCACCAAGTCCACTGCCGTTTTGCGTAGTGTCTCGAATCTCGTTTCATTTGCCGAACCGTCTCCTCGTAAGAAATCTCACCCTTAAAATACTTTGCAAATTGCCGGTAACCGATTCCCGTCATACTCGGCACGTCCGCTCCGTACTTTTCGTAAACCGCCCGCACCTCGGCTTCAAATCCATTCGCGAGCATTGCGTCGACTCGCGCGTCAACTCGTTCGTAGAGCGTCTCGCGATCGGTCTTTGTCATCAACATGAGGACGTTGTATTTCTTCGGCCCTACGGTTTTCGTCGCAAAATCATAGTTATCCGTCAACGCCGAAAGATAGAGTCCGGTTCCGCCAACAATAATTGGAACGTGTCCACGCTCTACGATCTCCTCGATCAGTTTCTCCGCGTGAACCTTAAAATCAAAAACGGTCCAGGGTTCATTTGGCTCAACAAGGTCGAGACCGTGGTGCGGCACCCTCGCCCGCTCTTCCCTTATTACCTTCGCCGTCCCGATATCCATTCCTTTGTAAACCGTGCGTGAATCGGCAACAATAATTTCCCCATTAATCGCTTCGGCTAACTCGAGAGATAGCGCCGTTTTTCCGCTTCCCGTTACCCCTGCAAGTACTATAACCTTGTGCATAAGTTTTTGTGATTATGCCCTAAAATTGCTAGTTTGTAAAGGTATTAACTGAATTTATGAGAAGTCTATTTAAGAGAATAATGGATAGGGGTGATGCGGCGATAGAAGCAGCAGAGCGGCATAATAAGAAAATGGCAGAGGAAAGAGCAAGGGCCGAGGCAGCACCGCCAGTCCAAGAAACTGCGCCGACTAATTACGAAGACGCCGAAACCGTCGTACCAACTCAAGAACGAGTCAAATCAAATAGCTCAACCGCAAAAGAAAATGTCGCTCAATTCTATAGAGACCTGCCGGATCAAGACGATGACACCATGGATCCGGAAGTCGATTTCGAACCGCAGTCTAAACAGTACTCAAATAATTCTGATAAACGTGTAGAATTATAAAAACACGGGGCTACGCGCCCCGGTTTTTTTATGGTTGTTTTGCTTTTTCTACAAGATCGGTCTGGGCAACCTGCAGTTCATCACCACCAAAGACCGTGATTCTAAAAGGTTCGCCGGCTACTTCTTTTTCTCCGATAACAATGCTCCAAGGAATTTTTGCCATTGCCGAGTTTCGGATTTTCTTTCCAACGCCTTCGTTTGACGCGTCGACCGTCGCTCGGATTCCAGCATCTTCAAGCTGCGCAAGTACTCCTTTTGCAAAGTCTTCAAACTGATCCGAAACGGTTATAAGTCGGATCTGCTCCGGCGCGAGCCAGAATGGAAACGCGCCCGCATAATGCTCAATCATAACCCCCATAAACCGCTCAACGGAACCAAGGATCGCGCGGTGGACCATTACAGGGCGCTTTCGCTCGCCGTCCGAGTCCGTATATTCGAGCCCAAATCGCTCAGGTTGATTAAAGTCGAGCTGAATCGTCGCAAGTTGCCACTCCCGACCAATCGCGTCCTTTGTCATGAAATCAAGCTTTGGACCGTAAAACGCCGCCTCCCCTTCGCCAACTTCAACCTCTCGACCAACTTTCTCCATCGCCTCCCGAAGCATCTTCTCGGAAGAATCCCAAACCGACGATTCGCCAAGGTAAGCACCAGGATTCTTAGGATCACGAACGGATAGACGAACACGGTGGAACGTCATTCCAAATTTCTCGTAGAAACGGTTTGCGATATCGTAAATCGCAAGAACCTCGTCTAGAACCTGATCCGG
>CAZBFR010000005.1:0-1617 GCA_964491425.1 uncultured Gammaproteobacteria bacterium | reverse complement strand
TTAAGCGCCGTCGTTCCCTTTTCTTTTAGGGCGCGCAAAAGTTCAACTTTAAAATCCTGTTTTCGATCCGAGAAAAACGCGATCGCTTCGTCGATTCCCATCTCTTCTCGCTCCATTGCAAACCCCTGCTTTTGGAGCGCCCGCATATCTTTCTCAATCTTTTTTAAAAACGTGTCCGAAATAGGCTCCGGAAATAAGACATCGTAATAAAATCCATTTTCAATAACCGGCCCAACGCCGAATTTTGCTTCTGGAAAACGCTTCGCGATAGCGGAGGCGAGTAAATGAGCACAACTATGGCGCATCGCAAACAAGTTCGATTCTGACATATTTATTCTTCAGTGCCTCCTACACTTGGTTCTTTAATTCGTAATTCAATATGGTCCTTAAGCGTTGGCATGCGTTTAATCCAAAATGGGGAAAACGCAATGGTCGCACGCTCAATTTCTTTATTCGCTTCGAGGATCGCGAGGACCTCTTTCTCCGGCTTGCCGACAAATCGATCCCGTTCAAAGAGTGGATTATCGGAGTCTATTCGCGCGACACCGTCGAGCGCCACCTCAATCGTTGCCCGTTCGTTTACCGCGTCCACCCCCTTAATTGTTGCGGAAATTGTCTCGAGATTCGCGAAAGCGAGCATATAGCCGTCCTCCACCGACGAGAATAAGGCCTGCTCTACAAAGTCGGTAATCGACGCCCGATCATAGTAGATGCCCGTCACCTCCGCCGTCAACTTTACAGGGATCGCTCCGACAACGTCCCCCGGCTTTATCGTCGTTGCCGAATCTTTGATCGTGATTTGGTACGTATCTCCCGAGAATGTTTCCGAAGGAACAAGTCCGCGAAGCTCGGCCTTAAGCTCCTCAACAAGAGCGGATTCAAGTACAGATTTCGCCTGCGCAAGGTCATCTTCCGTAATCGCGCGCTGATATTCAACGCCACCAACCATCGCCTCGAGAGAAACACCGTAAATGGATTTTTGAAGCGATGCGGGAAGTCCGGGAATCGTAAACTGTGTCGCCGGTATATTTCCGTCGGCCCCAATCTTATCCGCCGTCACCGCAACAACGACCTCTCCCTTTGCCGGAACGGTCGTCCCCTCGTCTAGCCGAAACAGAACCTGATCCGGAGAAAGAAGTCGCGTCGTTGCAACAAGGGGTTGCGGCGAGCCCGTCTCGTTTACAAGCGTTACAAACCCACGAGCCTTCGCCTCAACACGTATTGCCCCCTCTTCCGAAATAGTAAATACTTGGGACTTTGTTTTCGTTTTAGAGAGGACGTAGCCTGAAATTTCACCCTCGAGTTGTGGGTTGGGCGTTACGACAAACGGGACCGTTACCGCTTTTGCGATCGGAACCGGCTCGATATGGATCGTCGCCCTCGAGACCGATAAATAAAGAACGGCAAGAAGAAGGAAGAACGAAAAAATAACAAAGGCGACAGACGCTTTTTGGTAAATTCGAAGCGATCTTGAGAGATGGACCTCCTTTAGCTTCTTCTTCTTTAACATGGGTTGATTATAGCAAAACATACCGCCCTGTCGAGCGGTATGTTTTTAGGGTCTATCCCCCCTTTCGTAACTCTTGGAGGGTCTTAAGAGTCGTTGGGTCTATTGGG
>CAZBFR010000004.1:0-23928 GCA_964491425.1 uncultured Gammaproteobacteria bacterium | reverse complement strand
GGAGTTTGCAAATCGTGCGAACGGAAAACTACAAAATCAACTCGTCGATCGCCTTAACAAATCCCGCAAGGCCAGCCGTCGTAAAAGGGGAATCGATCGAAAGAGTCGGGCAAGAATCGGGAAGTGAATACTGGGTATAGGCGATGTCTTCGAGTTTTTTTCGGGGAATCGTGTCGTTCAAAGTAAACCCGCCGTCCGCCCACTCAAGAAGTAACGCGAGAGGCGCCGTAACAATATCCGCCTTTGCGGAAAACGCGTCGTGCAAATCGTCGATTGTTCGAACGCTCGCCGCAAGCACTTTTATATCGATCGAATTTTCTTTATAAAGACGGAGGGCGTTAATAACATTATCGATCCCGTCGAGACCCTTGTCCTCGAGGCGCCCAATATACGGCGAAAGGTAGACGCGGTCGTCTTTCGCGTCCGGGAACGCGCACCCCGCAAGAGCCGCCTGCTCGAGTGTAAAACAAAGCGTCATGTTTACGTTAATCCCTTCGGCGTAGGCAAGCTTCGCCGCCTCGAGCGCATTTTTCGTAAACGGAAATTTAATATGCGCGCCGGGGATCCACGAATTTTTCTCCCGCGCTTCGTCCAAAATTTCCTGTACGGACGTTTCTCCGTTATCAAAGACCTGCATGGAAACGGATTTCCCCGTGAGGAGCGAACGAATTTCTTCTACGGCCTCTTTATAAATCGCTTGAATTTCAGGGAGGGTCATTTTAACCCCGCCCGCAAACTTCGGGTGCTTCGCAAGTAATGCAGGATTTGTCGTTTGTCCGTCGAGAAATCCGAGTCGCTCGAGAGCAATTTTCGTTTCCGCCGGATCGGCACTATCAAGAAAAATCCGTGTGTGTAGATTTGTTGGTTTCATATTACCTGTTGCGTTCCCAAAGAATAATCGAGGCCGCGGTCGCGACGTTTAAAGACTCGAGTTTCTCGTCATGAGGAATAAAGTACGACGCCCCTTCGGTTTCAAGCTGGATTCCTCGTCCTTCCGAGCCGAAGATAATCAAGCTCGGTTCTTTTATCATTTCCCGCACGTCCTTCGCGCCATCTCGTTTTTCAACTCGAATAATACTTCTTTTCATTTCCGTAAAAAGGCTCGCCGCGTCAGCCCGCTTAACCGAGGTATGAGGAACGGCGAAAATCGCACCCGTCGAGGAACGTATTACCTTCGGATTTGTCGGGTCAACGGAATCGATAAGGAGAAGGCTCGCGTTGAACGCAAGCGCGAGGCGGAAGAGCGCCCCAACATTCCCCGGATCTTGGATATTATCGAGAACGAGAACATCGCGGTTTCGATCGACCTCTTCGAGCGTAAAGCTCGGGATCCTCGCGACACCCGCAATATCCTGTGGCGTTTCAGTTGTTACGAGTTGGTCAAACCGTTCCGTCTCCGCACGGGTAAACGAAAACTCTAAAAAATCCTTCGCAAGCGAAAGCGCGTTTTCCCCCTCAACAAGACACAACCCCTCCTTTTCCCGCCCTTTTTTCGTAGAAATGCGCCCAATCAACTTTTCCTGTGCTTTAGATAACATACCCACAAAGTGTACAGCATCTTGACTTTTTCCGAAAAAAGTGATATTTTTTAGCTGACCTTCGCCCATCCCGGGCAAGTTGGAGTACTCCAATGGAACTCGATCTTGGACACATGATCCTCGAGGAACTCAATAATGCGAGCATCACGTTCGCGACCCTCCCCGCGCTCGTCATCATCCGAAACGAGATAAAGGCGACGGATCCGAACAACGAGCTCAGGCTCTACGCGCTTCGCGACGCGGCTCGCGCAGCGATCGCGCGCCAGCACGAGCAGTTCGCGGCAACCGCCATTACCCAGGCGGTGGCGTGAGTTCATCCTTCCGTGACGGTGTCGGTCCAATCTCTGGGCCGGCACCGTTTCGCTTTTTAGGCGACTTTGATACAGTCGGTTCATGTCGATTAGTGCAAAACTATTAAAGTGGTACGACAAAAATGGGCGGGATTTGCCGTGGCGTAATGCTACCGACCCGTATCCAATTCTTGTCTCCGAAATCATGCTCCAGCAAACGCAGGTTTCGCGCGGGATTCTCTATTTTGAAAAATGGCTCGAACTTTTTCCAAACTTTTCCTCGCTCGCAAAAGCGACAAACAAACAAGTAATCGAAGCGTGGGCGGGTCTTGGCTACAACCGCCGTGCCCTTGCGCTTCGTGATATCGCGCGCCAAGTAGTTGCGCGAGGAGTTCCCGAGTCTTACGAAGAGTGGCTCGCACTTAAGGGTATCGGCCCATACACAGCTTCGGCAATTTCCGTTTTCTCGCTCCAAACAAAACGCCTGCCGGTCGATACAAATATTCGGCGTGTTCTCGGGCGCGTCTATCTTGGAGTTCATTTTCCCGATCTTTCGCATGACGAGGCGATCATCGAAGTGAGCGAGGAACTTCTAAAATCAAAACGCTTTCACGACATCCCGCAAGCACTTTTCGACCTTGCGACAATGACCTGCCTAAAGACTCCGCTGTGCGAGGTCTGCCCGCTAAAAGATTCCTGTAAATCATCGACCGACTTTCTTTCCGGGAAGGTAATAACTCCAAAGCGCACAATTAAAAAAGCGATCGAGAAAAAACATACCGGAAAAAAATACCCGGACCGAATTTACCGAGGACGTATTTTAAAAGTCGTCCGTGAAAAGGGAAGTGTAAAGACAAATATAATCGGTCCCGAAATCGACAAAACGTTTAATCCAAAAACGGACGGAGGATGGCTTAAGTCAATGCTCGATCGGCTCGAGCGTGATACGATGATCGAGAAACGAAACAACTATTACCAACTATGCTCAAAGTAGGAACAAAGGCACCAAATTTTACGCTTAAAAATCAAAACGACGAGGACGTAACGCTCGAGAACCTCAAAGGCCAGTACGTTCTTCTCTATTTCTATCCGAAAGACATGACCCCTGGATGCACGAAAGAAGCCTGCGCCTTTCGCGATTATTGGGCGGAACTGAAAAAAGCGGGCGTGACGGTACTAGGGGTGAGCAAGGACTCAACGACGCGCCACAAAAAATTTGCGGAAAATGAACAGCTTCCGTTTGACCTCCTCGCGGATACCAACGCAACCGTCCTAGACCTCTACGAGGCGATGGGAAATAAATCCATGTACGGAAAAACGTTTCTCGGAATTCTTCGAATCTCGTACTTGATCGATAAAACAGGAACAATTGTAAAAGTCTACGAAAAAGTAAAACCGACCGAGCACGCCGAGGAAGTGCTAAACGACGTCCTCGCCCTTTCTTGATTCGTTGAATCCAGCGAACACAAAAACCGCTCGCAATACTTCAAACAGTGTTTCTTTATCCGTGACTTCATGTACAAGGTCCGCGATTTGGCGCGACTCACTTTGCGTACCAAGAAGAATCGACTCGATAAACGCGTCATGCGTTTCGTCAATTCCATGTTGATTCCATTCGCTCGGCGGTTGCCCAACCGTCGAGGCATTAATCCGATCGCTAAACAGGGTAACCGAAAACATCCCGTCCGTTACCGCTTTTTCAAGGAGCGTAATCGGGGTCATTCCCGTAAAAACATCGCTATAATGCTTAATAGCGAGGTGCTTGGGGTCATCATTTTTATGATCCTTTAGCCACTGATAGAATTCAAGTTTCATTTCCATAAGAAAAGAACAGGTGGTTAACCTGTTTATTTTTCTGCTTTCGCAAGACGCTTTGCCTTGTTCTTACGTCGGAGGCGGGCCGCTTCTACGCGTTTTTCCGCTGTCGCCGCGCGTTGCTTCTTGCGATTGAGGTGTTGTCGTGATGGCATACTTGTAAAATATCCGAAACTATAGCAAAGATAGAGAATATCGTCAAACCTATGCACATATCGTACAAACACGGCTATACCTTTGAACACCCTGCGGAATTAACAATAGTTCCGGTTTTTGAGGGAAAACTCTTTGCGGGGGCTTATGGAAAACTCCTTTCGGTTCATTTTCCCGGGCTTGTTACGCGGGCGGAGCGAGTTAAATTTACAGGAAAACTTGGACAAACCCTCGCGGTTTCGCACCCGCACCACGAAGCCTCTACATTGATCCTCATCGGGGCGGGGGAAGAGAAGCGTTTTGACGCAAATACCGTTCGAGAGCTTGCGGGTCATGTTGTCCACGCAAGTGAAAAAGCGGGGGCACACCACGCCGTATTTCCGGTCGCCTCGCAATTTCTTAAAAAACTCAAGGCCGAATTTAGTATTTCATTTTCAACGGGCGCACAGCTCGCAAACTATACGTTTAACGCCTACAAGAAGCGGGAAGGGCGACATCTCGAGGAAATCACCGTACTTGTCGAGGACAAATCCCTTGCCTCAAAACTTGAAAAACAATCGATAAACGCAAATCCAGTCATTGCGGGAATTTCGCTCGCGAGAGATCTCGTAAATACGCCCGCAAAAGACATGACTCCTACTGTTCTCGCGGACCACGCAAAATCGCTCGCAAAACTCGCTTCAGAAATTACGGTCTCGGTACATGATAAAACATGGGCGGAAAAACAAGGTATGGGAGCCTATCTCGCCGTCTCCCAAGGCTCCGACGAACCGCCGAAATTTATTCACCTCGTCTACAAACCAAAACGTGCGAAGAAAAAAATTGGCGTCGTTGGAAAAGGTGTCACCTTCGATTCGGGTGGTTTGTCGCTTAAACCGGGACAGGGAATGGAGACAATGAAGTGCGATATGGCGGGTTCGGCAACCGTTCTTGGACTCTTCCGAATCCTCGCCGAAACGAAGCCGAACGTCGAGGTCCACGGATACATTGCCGCGACCGAGAACATGCCTTCCGGAAAAGCGATTCGCCCGGGCGATATCGTAAAATCCGCAAATGGAAAAACGATCGAAATCCTTAATACCGATGCGGAGGGTCGCCTTACGCTCGCCGACGCCCTTTGGTATGCGCAAAAAGAATCTCCGGACTTCCTAATCGACCTCGCGACGCTCACGGGCGCCTGCGTTGTCGCCCTCGGAGAAGAGATCGCAGGACTCATGGGAAACACGCCGTCGTTTAATAAAGCGCTCCTCGCTTCTGCAAAAACAGCCGGCGAAAAACTTTGGGAACTCCCGCTCGAAAAACGTTACAAAGATTTAATGAAGTCGCACATTGCCGACCTGAAAAATATCTCGAAAATTCCGTATGGCGGAACCCTAACCGCCGGCCTCTTTATCGAGGAATTCATTAACGAAGGTCAAGCCTGGGCCCACCTCGACATCGCCGGCCCCGCCTTCGCCGAAAAGCCCCTCGCGAGCTATATCGGCCTTGGCGGAACGGGTTACGGGATCACAACCCTGTTAGACTTTATTCAAACACTTAAATAATTCTCTATGACAAAATTACGTCTTGCCCTTGGCCTCACCGCAGGCATCACCCTTCACTGGCTCGTACTCATCCTTTCTTACAGACCATATTCAAATAATCTTCCGTTTGCGTCCGGTGGATTTCCAATCCACGTATTCGACTATCCGCTACCACCGATGGGGAACGGAATTCCTCTCGAAAGACTCGACGGACTCCTCTATCACTTTATCTTCTGGACCATTCTCACATTCATCATAAGCTTCCTCCTCCCAAAAAAGTGGGTGACAAAGAATGCGACGATTATCGCAACTAGTCTCGCGGTGATTACAACAATCATCGGTATCATTTACCTGCTCATAAAGTTCGACTAAACAAAACACCCGCGCGAAGCGGGTGTTTTGTTGTTAGGCCTTTCCGAGTGTCTCGCCGCCCTCGTCCCAATCGATTGGGCAGAGGTCGCCGGATTGGAGGGCTTTAAGAACCCGAAGGGTTTCCTTTACCGAACGGCCGACGGAACCGGAAGAAATGACCACATACTTTACGAGACCTTCCGGATCAATGATAAAGAGTCCTCGCTCGCTCGAACCGTCTTCGGGGTTGAGAACGCCGTATGCGCGCGAAATTGACTGCGTCGTATCCGCGAGAACCGGGTAGGTTACTTCTTGCAAATCACGTTCGAACCAATTTTTGTGTGACCAGTGCGAATCGGTCGAAGCCGCGAGGATCTTTGCTCCATGCTCCGCAAATTCCTTTTCCATCTTTGCAAATCCGCGAATTTCGGTTGGGCAAACGAACGTAAAGTCGCGTGGATAGAAGAAGAAGACGAGCCAAGAACCTTTATAATCCGCCAAGCTTACCTTAATAAAGTCGCTTTCGCCTTTTTTGTAGGCAAGAACATTTTGAAAGTCTGGCGCCGGTTTTCCTAGATAAATCATAGTAGTAGTTAGGTTTTCATTGTAACCACTCCCTCAGATTTTGCAAAATCCTTGTTTTTTGTTACATTCTACCTATCTATGAAACATTCGACATGGGTTCTTTCGGGAGGAATTTTCCTTATTCTTGTAGCGCTTTTCTTCGGGATACGCGAGATGAATAATGATAGTCTCGAAAAACGTTTTGGAAAGGCCGAGATTGGCGATAATGGACTCCTCGTAGACGCGAAATCGAAGGATGGACGTGAATATCTCGTCCCACCAAACGAAATTTTTGCAACGGGACTTACGCTCGAGCAAAAATCGGCGTTGAATACCCCGGTCTTTGACTCGATCGCAACGGCTGACGCGTATCTCGCGGACGATGTTCCGGGACTTGTCGTCGTCGATAGCGCCGGATCGGCAAAGTTCTACTCGTATCAAATTTTAAATTGGCACGAGATTGTTAACGACGGAGAAGTAGTTATCCTATCATCTACCTTAACGCGAAATTCCGGAGCCTACTCTCGAACGGTCGATAGTCAAAAATTAACCTTCGAACAAACAAATACCGTTTATAACAATGCAACGATCGTTACAGATAAGGAAACGGGGAGCGAGTGGCTCGTTGGAAAGAATATTGCTATTTCGGGTCCGCTTCTTGGAAAGGAGCTCGTACAACTTCCTTCGACCGTAATGACTTGGGGAGACTACAAGGATCTCTATCGAAACGGAACCGCGCTTTCTACCGAGACGGGAGTCGTACGCGATTACTCGCGTCACCCATACGCCGGTTACGACAAAGCAAAAACGATTTATTTCCCGCTTAATAAAACGGATGAAGCACGAATCGGAACATCCAAATGGATCGTCGTTGGCGCGCGAATCGGAAACGAGGCGGTTGCGTTTGCAAAAGAAATCGAAAAGGGATTCAACGTCTTTAATACAACGATCGCCGAAACTCCGGTCGTCGGAATTTACGATATTGAAACCGAGGTGATCCACGTCTTCAAGTCCGTCGTCGACGAGCAAACGCTTACCTTCGAGTACGACCGTGCAAAGGATTTAATTACGGACAAAGAGACTGGGACGCGCTGGAGTGTAACGGGAGTTGGAATCTCGGGAGAACTCCAGGGAAAGCGCCTTGAGCTTATTCCTACTTCGGAGCATTTCTGGTTCTCTTGGTACGCTCAAAATCCAACAACAACGATTGCGCACGTTGACGCCGTCGACCGAACACATGTCGAGTAAAACGCTCTACATCGTAGCGACGCCGATTGGCAACCTCTCGGACTTAAGCGACCGCGCGCGGGAGGTTTTGGGGAGCGTATCGGCGATCGGGGCGGAAGATACACGGGTGACGAAAAAGTTACTCGATTCGTTCGGCTCGACAACGAAGCTTATTTCGATCCACGAACATTCCGAAGAAAATGTTCTCGTCGCGTTTCTTGAAACCGAAGGGGACCTTGCTTACGTAAGCGACGCGGGAACGCCGGGAATTTCGGACCCTGGAGGAAAAGTTGTGGCGCTCGCGCGGAAGATGGGAATTGGGGTCATAGGTATTCCCGGAGCTTCGGCGCTTACGACCGCGCTTTCCGTCGCCGGCTTTCCAACAAATCGCTTTACCTTCCTCGGATTTCCTCCACAAAAAAATGGACGAAAAAGTTACTTTGCGGAAGTCGCAAAGCTCGAAGAAACTGTCGCCTTTTTCGAAAGCAAGCACCGAATCGAAAAGACGCTCGCGGAACTCCAACCGGACCGCTACTCCTTCCTTGCTCGCGAGCTGACGAAAATGCATGAAACACACTATTTCGGAACAGTCGCCGAAGTAATGAACCAACTAACGGCAACAAGTCAAAAAGGGGAGTACGTCGTCGTCCTTGCCCCACTAAACTGGCATCTATGAAAAAACGCTTATTCCTCTCAACCGCGATTCCGTACGTAAACGGCGAACCGCACATTGGTCACGCCCTTGAATTCGTACAGGCCGACATGGTTGCTCGATACTGGCGTACAAAACTCGGAAACGATTCTGTTTTTTCCGTTGGAGGAACGGATGAGAATAGTTTAAAAAACGTGCGCTCGGCAGAAGATGCCGGCGAGGAGGTCGGATCATTTGTCGAGCGTCACGCCGAGATCTTTAGATCGCTTAACGGACTCCTAAATATCGAGCTCAACGATTTTATTCGCACCCGTGAGGATCGCCACATGCGCGGAGCGCAAAAACTTTGGAGCGCCTGCAATCCTGAAGATATTTATAAGAAGAAATACTCGGGACTTTACTGCGTAGGGTGCGAGGCATTTTACACGGAAAAAGAAGTACCGGACGGAATTTGTCCTGAACACAAAAAGCCTCTCGAAAAAATCGAGGAAGAGAACTACTTTTTCAAACTTTCGCATTACGCAAAGGATCTCGAGCGATTAATCGCCTCGGACGAACTCCGAATTACCCCAGAAAGTCGAAAGAATGAGATGCTCGCGTTTATACGCGGAGGTCTCGAGGACTTTTCGATTTCTCGCTCGAACGAACGCGCAAAATTTTGGGGCGTGCCGGTACCGGGAGACGACTCGCAAGCGATGTATGTTTGGTTTGACGCGCTTAGTAACTATATTAATGCGCTTGGCTACGCGGACGACAGCGAGAACTTCGCAAAGTTTTGGGCTACGGATGAAGCGGACCGAGTTCACGTTATCGGAAAGGGAATCGCACGCTTCCACGCAATTTACTGGCCAGCAATGCTTCTTTCGGCAGGACTTCCGCTCCCAACGGAACTTTTCGTCCACGGCTACGTTACAATTAGCGGAGACAAAATTTCAAAATCACTCGGAAACGTTATCCATCCGAAATCCCTCGTCGAAGAATTTGGCGTTGACGCGGTTCGCTACTATTTCCTGCGCGAAATTCCTTCGTACAATGACGGAGACTACTCGCCGGAGCGCATGGAGGAGCGTTACGCCGAACTCGCAAACCGTCTCGGAAACCTTGTAAGTCGAGTATCCGCCATGGCGAACAAATACTTCGAAGGAAAACTCGATCGAATCGAAACAAACTGGAGCGAACAAGAAAACCAACTCGAACACCTTATCGAAACCTATAACTTTAAGGCCTATCTCGATTACGTCTTCGAGGCTTGCGATACGGCAAACGAAGTAATCGACGTAAAGGCGCCGTTTAAGCTCGTAAAGACTGACGAGGCCGAAGCGAAGCGCGTCCTCTCCGAAGTCACGGAAATTATCCGCTTTATCGGTCGCTCGCTCGCACCAGCGCTTCCGGAAACTTCCGCTAAAATCCTCGAAAGCTACAAAGAAGACGGAACCGTAACGGTTATCCCAGGTCTCTTCCCACGCCGAGATCAATAATATGCGTTTAATCGACACTCACTGCCATGTTCATTTCCAAGCGTACAAAGACGACATGGACGAGGTCGTTAAACGTTCGCTCGAAGCGGGCGTACAAATAATTACGGTTGGAACACAATCGACAACGTCGGCAAACGGAATTCTCCTTGCCGAAAAATACGATGGCGTTTGGGCAACGATTGGGCTCCACCCGAATCACGTTCACCGTCAATCGTTTTTCGATGACAATGAACTCCCACCGGAAAAGCAAGAAACGGGAATAATCAAGACGAGAAGCGAACACTTTGATCCAGACTACTACAAGACGCTCGTTACGCATCCGAAAGTCGTTGCGATCGGCGAATTCGGGCTCGACTATTACCGCCTCCCGCCAAACGTTGATCTCGAACAACTCAAGGCGGACCAAAAAACGGAATGCAAAAAGCAACTTTTGTTCGCAAGCGAATATGAGAAGCCTATTGTGATTCATTGTCGCGATGCACACGACGATCAGTTTGCTGTTTTGAAGGAGATCGTTGACGCGGGAGGACTGAAAAAACGCGGGGTCATCCATTCGTTCACGGGAACGCTTGAGGATGCAAAGCGTTACGACTCGATCGGCTTCAAACTCGGAATCAATGGCATTCTCTTTTTCTCGAAAGAGCTTCAAGCGGTCGTAAAAGAAACACCGCTCGAGCAACTCGTTGTCGAAACGGATTCGCCATACCTTACGCCCCCGCCAAACCGAGGAAAGCGCAACGATCCAACGAATGTTCGTTTCATCGTCGAAAAAATCGCAGAACTAAAATCGCTACCTATTGAGGAGGCAGCGGATGCGACGACACGAAATGCGGAAATGATATTTGGCCTAAAAAGAGAAACTGCGTCGTAACCGGGGGAGGTTACAACGCAGTCGTTTGCCCACAGAGGTGGGAAAGGGTGTGCTGACGGCGGGACTGGTTTTCACTCCGCATTCGCGACCCAATTGGGCGCGCACCACATCGCAGGGAACAGCGTCGGAGGAAAACGGTTTGAACACGCGGGCTTACTTCGGCCCTCGTACACCAGGTTTTCTGGCTCGGTTTTACCGAATTCATTCCGTCGCATGCCCGGACAAATGTCCCCTCGAAGGAGTCGCGAGAGGCAAGCCTCGTCGGACAATCCCACCGCCAGCACCGAAATAAACTATCATTTTTCTACAAAATTGTCAATACCTAGCCAATATGTCGCAAAATTTGCTTGAAAATCTCAATCCAGAACAGTATCAGGCCGTCGTCCACCGCGAGGGTCCGCTTATGATTATCGCGGGGGCGGGAACGGGGAAGACGACCGTGATTACGCACCGAATTGCCTGGCTTATCGAGCAGGCGCTCGCGAAACCCGACGAGGTTTTGGCGCTTACGTTTACGGATAAGGCGGCAAACGAGATGGAGGAGCGCGTAGACCTCCTTCTTCCGATCGGCTACGTCGATCTTTGGATTTCGACATTCCACTCTTTTGCCGAAAAAATCCTTCGAGAGCACGGACCAGATATCGGTCTTCCGGCAAATTGCTCGCTTCTTAACGGCGTCGATACTCTTCTTCTAATCCGCCGAAATTTCGATCGGTTTAATTTCAACTACTACGCACAACGCGGAAATCCAACGCGTTTTATCAATGATCTTATTGGTCATTTTTCTCGAGCGAAAGACGAGCTTATTACTCCAGAGGCCTACATCGCTTATGCGACGAAACTTGCGGAAAATGCAAAAGAAGAAGCGGATAAGGCGGAGGCGGAGCGGATTCTCGAGCTCGCAAACGCCTACAAGACCTACCAACAACTTCTTGTCGATAACCACGCCTACGATTTTGGCGATCTTGTTTACTACACGGTGGAGCTCTTACAAAAGCGACCGAATGTTTTAAAGAAATATCAAGAACAATTTAAGTATATTTTGGTTGACGAGTTCCAAGATACGAATAAGGGTCAGTACGAGCTTGTTAAACTTCTCGCAGGGAAGCGGAAGAATGTCACGATCGTTGGAGACGACGATCAGGCGATTTATCATTTCCGTGGAGCGTCACTTGGAAATATTTTGCAATTCAAAACGGATTTTGAGGGCGCGACCGCCGTTGTCCTTAACCGCAACTATCGCTCGCACAGCGAGGTTCTCGACACGGCCTATAACTTTATCCAAGCGAACAACCCACACCGTCTCGAAATTCAACAATCGATCGACAAGCGCCTTCACTCCGAAAAGGGAACGGGGGGATTTGTGCGTGGAATTAAGTTCGCTACGGAGGACGACGAGGTTGATTTTATCGTAAAGACGATCGTTGATCTCGTTTCGGCCGAGGAGGCGGATTACCGCGACATCGCCGTCCTTAGCCGTTCACACAGCTCGGCATCGGGAGTCGTCTCGCGCTTTGAGGCGCTTCGCGTTCCGTACCGCTACCTCGCCCAAGACGGCCTCTACCTTAAACCGCTGATCGTTGACGCGCTCGCGTACCTTCGTGCGGTCGATCAATCGCAAGACGATACGTCCTACTACCGAATCTTTTCACATCCGGAACTTGGAATCGACGCCCGGGATCTCCACGAAATTACGATGTTTGCGAAAAAGAAGGGGCTTCCGCTCGTGAAGGCGATGAAGCTCGTCGGAAGTATCCAGGGGATTAGCGAATCAAGTCTTCTTCGTATTCGCGAAATTGAAGCGGGAATCGAGAGGCTACACGAACTCGCAAAGCGAAAAAATGTGAGCGCGCTCTTTATCGATATCATTAACGAAAGCGGACTCCTTACGCTCGCGACAGGGAAGGGCGACGAGGAACAAAAAGAAGCGATCGGACTCCTTAACCAATTCCACGCACGACTAAAAAAATTCGAAGAAACGAGCGACGACGGACTTCTCCACACCTTCCTTGCGGAATTTGTTCATGAACGCGAGGCGGGCGAAACCGGAATGCTCCAAGCAGATATCGAAAGCGGTCCGGACGTCGTAAGCGTTATGACGGTCCACAGCTCGAAGGGACTCGAGTTTAAATATGTCTTTATCATTAGCCTTGTCGATCAGCGCTTCCCCTCGCGCGCAAAAGCCGACGCCCTCCCGCTTCCCTCTGGACTAAACGTGGATCCGTACGAAGAGGCAAATAACCAAACCTCGGAAGAACGCCGACTCTTTTATGTCGCCCTTACCCGTGCAAAGATCGGCGCCTATCTTCTCGCAAGCGAAAGCTACGGGGGAGCGCGAAAGAAAAAACCGTCAAAGTTTTTCGAAGAAATGAAGATGGAACTCGAAACATCGATGTCGCTTAATGCGTTTGAAGAACGCGAGTCGCCACCGGTTGCGAAACATGAACTTAAGGGAACGGAAATTAAGTCGGTAAGTATTACATCGCTCAAAGATTTCTCCGACTGTCCGCTTAAATACCGCTACCGCCACATTCTTCGCATTCCGATTTACGGAACCCACAACCAAAGCTTCGGAACAACGATGCACAATACCGTACAACGCTACTTCGAATCGGCGAAAGACACGACGCTTCCGGCCTACGACGATCTCCTACGAATCTACGACGAACAATTTATCGACGAGTGGTATCCGGACGAAGCGAAGAAAGAGGAGTTTCGAGAGAAAGGGCGGGTCATGCTCAAAGATTTCCATGAGAAATGCCAAGAACAATCGGAGCGAGTGTTCTATCTCGAACAACCGTTTAGTTTTAAGTTCGGAACGGTAAAAATCGCGGGACGAATCGACCGAATCGATAGCTTCGAAGACGGCGTCGAGATTATCGATTACAAAACAGGAAAACCAAAGGAGAAACTTGAACCGGAGGACAAAAAACAGCTTCTTCTTTATAAGTATGCGGCGAACGCGTGCTTTAATCCACCCCTAAACGTTAAAAAATTAACCTACTACTATCTCGAAAATGGAACGCGGGTAAGCTTTACCGCAACCGAGAAGGACATGGTAAAATTCGAGGAGGGAACAAAGGAAGCGATCGAGGATCTCCTCGCTTCAAATTTTAAAGCAACCCCGAGCGCGTTTACGTGCGGATCCTGCCCATTCAAAGACATCTGTGAATTTTCAGAAGCCTAATTTCTCCTACAAGTACCAGCCCCGAAAACCGTCTCCCGACCGCGCGCGTAAAGCAAAAACCGTCGCGATCGGCGATCTTTTGCGCGCGACCCTTTCAAAGCACGGAATCGCGGGACAAGTCGAGTCGGCAATGATTGTTAAGCGGGCAGGGGAAGAGCTAAAGCTCGCGACCGATCCACATACACACAAAGACTGGCGCGTCGTTTCCTACAAATACAACAAACTCTTTATTGCCTGTAAGTACCCGGAGACCGTCCAAGTTCTTCGACCTCTAAGTGACGGACTAAAAAACGCCGTGCTCCGCGCGTTTCCTTCGGTCAACCTTACGGAGATTGAGATCGCAATTCGACCCGAATCCGTTCACGAACGAGAATAGTTACGTTTTACGTGTTTCAACAAGTACGTATTCAACGGCACCAACAATCAAAAACAAAACAAGAATAATCCACCAAGAGAGAAGCTCGAGACCAGTGAGTAGAAGGAGCACTGTAAGAAGCGCCGAAAAAAGGAGACTTTGACGGAACGAATTATTCATTACTCGCGAAACATCTTCTTCGTCCGCAAACCAAACACGAATGGCCGTAACGATCGTTACAGACGTGCTCGCAAGCGCCAAAAAGAACGTAAAATGAAATAGGAAAATCCCGAAAAATCCAGCCTCAAGCGGGTCAATATTGAATAAAACAACGAGAAATGACCCGGTCGTCAACAGGGCTCCAAGAAGGAAAACCGTGAGATATTGGCGAATATTCATAGAAACAGTATACCACGCAAAAAAGTTCCCTTGCTAATCGCGGGAACTTGGTTAAAATAGGGGCTCAAAGCGCCTATGTTCAATCGCCTCCTCGGACGTTTTTCGGAAGATATCGGAATAGATTTCGGCACCTCGAATACGCGTATTTTTGTTAAAGAACGGGGGATTGTTCTTAACGAACCGTCGATCGTCGCTGTAAATACACGAAGCAACCAAATGATCGCTGTCGGAAGATCGGCGCGAGACATGGTTGGAAAAACTCCGCCCCATATTACAACGACGAGACCGCTCGCAAAGGGCGTTATTTCCGATTTCGAAATCGCTGAAAAAATGCTTAAGTATTTTCTCGACCATATTCACGAAGAAAGTTTTACAATCGTTCCTCGACCGAAAGTGATTATCGGGGTTCCGCTTGAGATGACCGAGGTTGAACGCAAAGCGGTGGAGGATGCGTCGTTCTCCGCTGGCGCGCGAGAAGTATCGCTCGTTGAAGGAATTATTACTTCGGCGCTCGGGGCGCGTCTTCCTATTTCGGATTCGCTTGGGAGCATGGTTGTCGACATTGGGGGAGGGAAAACGGAAATCGCGGTAATCTCGCTTAACGGCGTCGTTACCTGGAAAGCTCTTTCGATTGCGGGAGACGAGCTTACGAAAAATATTATGCATTTTGCCCGGGATGTCTTTAATCTTCTTATCGGAGACCGGGTCGCGGAAACAACAAAACACACGATCGGTAGCGCAATTCCGCTTGATCAAACGGGAACAATGGAAGTCCGAGGTCGTGACTTAATTACGGGTCTTCCAAAAGAAATTTTGCTTAACGACGGCCAAGTTCGAGAGGCGATTTATAAGTCTCTTCGCCATATTGTCGAAAATATTAAATCAACGCTTGAGGCGACACCTCCGGAGCTTGTTGCGGATATTTACGAAAAGGGGATTGTCCTCACCGGTGGAGGCGCGCTTCTTCGAGGACTCGATCGATTAATCGCGAAAGAGGCGGATATTCCTGTTCATGTTGCCGACGATCCGCTAACTTGCGCCGTGCGCGGAGCCGGAGTTCTTATCGAAGACCAAGCGCTTCTCCGCCACGTCACCCTTCCGTCAACAACTGACGAACGCTACACCTAACAACGAAAATGAAACGCAACCGATTTTCACTCGCAAACCTCTTCGAAGCCGAAAATCGCGGTATCGTTCTTTTCATTGCCGTTATCCTTGTCGCTCTTCTTCTTTTGCAGGTTAGTTTTTTCGACTCGGGTCGTCTTTTTCTTCAAAGAAAGCTCTACGGGGTAGGGAATGGGATTTTTACGCTCTACTCACATATTTATACAAAAAAAGCGGAGCTTGAGGTCGAGAGAAACCACTACCGCTACCTCGCCCAACAGCTCTCCGTAGACCGTATTCGCCTCGCGGAACTCGAAGGGCAAGTACGCGAACTCGAACGTCTCCTCGCGTACAGAGAAACAACGAAAAACGAAGCGATTGTCGCAAAAGTCCTTTCGCGTAGTAGCGAGGACGAGCACATGCTTCTTATTGATAAGGGGTCGTCGGACCTCCTTACCGTTGGTCGACCCGTAATCGTCGAGCAGGGACATCTTCTTGGTGTCGTCGACCAGGTCGGAAACCACACCGCAACCGTTCGTCTTCTTACCGACAAGCAAACGAAAATTCCGGGAGCGCTCGCGACGCGCGGGCAAACAACCGGAATCGTCGAGGGACAAAACGGCTATTTTCTTAACATGTCTCTTATTCCGAAATCCGAGCTCGTTCAAATCGGAGACTTAATCGCAACGACAGGAGCGCAATCACACGTCCCCTCAGGGCTTATTATTGGAGTCGTACGAGAAGTAAGTGCCGAAGAAAACTCCTCGTTTCAAACGGCGACGGTTGAATCACTCGTTGACGCGAGACGTTACAATACGGTTCTCGTCCTTCTCCCGCCAAACGAGTCGCTATGACACGCGCTCTTTTTCTTCCACTTCTTTTCCTTTTCTCAACACTCGTCGAGACAAGTTTTCTCGAATCGCTTCCTCGTCCGTTTTCACTTGTCCCACTTCTTTTTGTGATCGGCGTCGTTCTTCTCCATCGCGTCGGAATTGCCGAAGGAGTGACTTGGTTTGTCCTTAGCGGTCTCGGAGAACGGATCTTTGGATTTCAAGAACCGTTCTTTTGGCATTTAATCGTCGTTGGAATCGTTGGGGCATTTCTTACAAAACAAACGTTTGCCCACAGATCCCTCTACGCGCTCCTCGCGCTCGGCGCAAGCCTCTTTTTTCTCGAACGTACCCTTGAAATCATAAGCAGGGAAGTCGCACATCTCTTCTCAAAACTCGACTATTTACTCGTGAGCGATGTGTTTTCGCGTATGCCGAGAGATTTTCTCGTATTTATCGTATCGCTGTATGTCGCCTATCTTATCGCGCAATATATTGAATTCCTTCTAAGGAAGGTGTTTTACTTACGCTAATATGTGGTTTAAACGAAAACAATCACATGCAATTTTTCCGATCGAACACGGCGACACGCGTGTTGCGGAAAGCGAGACGGAAGCGGATCATTTTTTCGAGCGTGTTATCGCAACCGGCGACGCACTCGAAAAATCCAAGCAACGACTCTTCCTTGGAACACAAACGCTTACAAGCCGACTTCGCTACGCGCTTATCGGACTTGTTTTTATTACACTTCTTTTTCTCGGACGCGTCGCCTATCTCCAACTTATAAAGGGCTCGTCGTTTCGAGCACTCGCGGAGAATAACCGAATTTATACGCTCGTAACGCCGAGCGAACGCGGAGTAATTTACGATCGCAACGGTCTTATTCTTGCAAAAAATATTCCTGTTTTCCAACTCGTTCTTAACCCGACGCTCCTTCCAAGTGACAAGGAGCTCGCAACAACACTTGTCGCGGAACTCGCGGAAACCTATGGAATTAATCCTATTCCGATCTACGAGCAAATAATGAAGGAGCGCGTCGACCGAGAGACCCTTCTATTGTCTGACGAGATCACGCACGAACAAGCCGTTCTCTTTCTTTCGGAGGAGGGGCGCTATCCCGGCGTATCGCTCGAGATGAGCTCAAAACGGGAATACCTAAGTTACGCAATTCCAACTCTCTCACATATTCTCGGCTACGTCGGCATCGTGAGCAGTGAGGAATATGAAGAACAAAAACAAAACGGCTATCGACGCTTCGACGTTATCGGTAAGCAGGGGATTGAGAAATATTACGAAGAGGCTCTTCGGGGATCATTTGGCAAAACGATTCTTGAAGTTGACGCCCGCGGTCGCGAACGTCGTATTATCGAAAAATCCGATCCCGTTCCGGGAGAGGCGCTTACGCTTACGGTCGACGCGCGTCTCCATACCGTTATCGAGCAAATTATTGAGGCGAGACTTTCGGGAACCGGTGCGACAAACGCGTCGGTCGTCGTAATGGATCCAAATACCGGGGAACTCCTCGCGCTCGTTTCTTGGCCGGCCTACGACGCGAATATCTTCGCGAAAAAGAATAACGCGGACGACTATGAGCGCCTCCTAAACGACTCGAGACGCCCGCTCTTTCCGCGAGCGACCTCCGGAAATTTCCCTGCAGGATCTACGATTAAGCCGATCTATATTGCCGGAGGAATTATCGAAGGAATAATTAACCGGGAGACACTTATCTATTCAACGGGCGGAATTCAGGTTGGTCCATGGTTTTTCCCGGATTGGCGCGCGGGAGGACACGGTCCGACGAATATGTATTTCGCGATTGCGGATTCGGTCAATACGTTCTTTTACTACCTCGGGGGAGGGTACGAGGACTTTGAAGGAATGGGGGTTGAGAAGCTTATGGAATACGCACGGCTCTTTGGACTCGGGGAAGAGACGCATATCGATCTCTTTGGAGACACCGACGGCTTCCTTCCGTCAAAAGAATGGAAAGAGAAAACAAAGGGCGAGCGTTGGTATATTGGAGACACATACAACGTCTCGATCGGTCAGGGCGATATTCTCGTCTCACCGCTCCAAATGGCTCGAGTCGCTTCCGTATTTGCAAACGGGGGCTATCTTATCGACCCAAAGCTTAATCGCGCACGCGAAACGATAAAAACGCAAATTCTTGAGCCGAAAGTCGTAAACGAGGTACGAATCGGTATGCGTCAAACGGTGACGATCGGATCGGCACAATCGCTCCAGCAAGTTCCCGTCGAAGTCGCGGGAAAGACCGGAACGGCGCAATGGTCGTCGGTTAAGGTGCCCCACTCTTGGTTTATTGGATTTGCCCCGTACGAAGCGCCGGAGATCGCTATTTCCGTGCTCGTTGAGGAGGGAGGGGACGACGCCCTCGCGATCCCAATCGCAAGAGAAGTAATGACGCAATGGTTTGCCAATTTCTCGAAATAAGGTATGCTTTATTTCTACCGCCCGTAAGGCGGTATTATCCATATGCACCCATTGTTTTTATCGAAAGAGAAGCTTGAAGAAATAGAAGCGGAACTCGCGGTCCGACGCGGAGAAAAGCGGAAGGAACTTGCCGAGCGAATCGGACTCGCAAAGGATCAGGGCGACCTATCCGAGAATTTTGAATATCATAACGCGAAGGAACTCCAAGCCGAAAATGAAACGGAAATTTTCCGCCTAGAGGAGATGGTAAAAAATGCTGTTGTCGTCGATATGAATAAGGGCGGAACAACGATCGGTCTTGGAAGCCGCTTTACCGTTAAGACGAAGGACGGCACGACGCGACAATTTATGCTTGTTGGAGCCGCCGAAACCGACCCGCTCAAGGGAAAGATTAGTAATGACTCACCGCTTGGAAACGCATTTCTTGGAAAATCTGTTGGCGAAACGGCTAGTTTTGAAGGACCTAATGGTATAATCGAATACACGATTCAATCACTCGACGAAGTATGATCAAAGAGGAGCTCGTAAGGCGCGAACGCCGAGAGCAGATTATTAAAGATGGACGCAACCCCTATACGCCAAACGGGGCACATACGCACGACGCAGACACCGTCCTCTCAACCTACGACGAGCTCGAAAAAACGAAGGCGATCGTTTCCGTCGCCGGTCGAATTCGCGCACTCCGTAAACACGGCGGACTTACGTTTGTTCGAGTTGAAGACGCGACGGGGATTATCCAAGTTGCCATTCACCGCGATATCGTCGGAATCCCCGCCTACGACCAATTTCACAACGAAACAGATGTCGGAGATTTTTATCGTTTCGAAGGAACCGTCTTTAAAACAATGAAAGGGGAGAAGACGATCGACACGCGAACCTACACACTCCTAACAAAATCGCTTCTTCCGCTTCCGGAAAAATTCCACGGACTTACCGATACCGAAAAACGCTACCGCCAACGCTACCTCGATTTAATCGTCAATCCGTCGTCGATGGCGCTCGCGAAAACCCGAGCGAAAATCGTTCGAATTATTCGAACCGAACTCGAAGAGCAGGGATTTCTCGAAGTTGAAACGCCGATTCTTCAACCGATCGCGGGAGGCGCCGCCGCGAATCCGTTTATTACGCACCACAACACGCTCCATCACGACTTCTATCTTCGAATTGCGCCGGAGCTTTACCTTAAACGCCTCGTCGTCGGAGGATTCGAGAAAGTTTACGAGTTCGCTAGGTGCTTCCGCAACGAAGGAATTAGCCCACAACACAACCCTGAGTTTACACAAATCGAGTGCTACTGGGCCTACGCAACAATCGAAGATCTTATCAACCACATCGAAGCGCTTATCAAACGCGTCGTTTTCGCCCTTTCGCCAACCGGAATTCTCGAACACGGGGATCTTACACTCGATTTTTCAGGACCAATCAAACGCACAACCTTCCGTGAGGCGATTCTTGAAAAAACGGGAATCGATATTGACGCTTACACAACGGAAGATTCGCTACGAAATAAAATGATCGAGGAGGGCGTAAAAGATGCGAAAGAAACGATCGGTCTTGGAGCGCTATTTGACGTACTCTACAAGGAAAAGGTTCGACCGTTTATCGTCCAACCGACCTTCGTAACGGAGTACCCGGCGTCTATGAAACCCCTTGCAAAACGAAGCGAGGAACGTCCAAATTACTCCGCGAGCGCTCAACTTGTTATAAAGGGTGTCGAAGTTTGGAATGCGTTTAACGAGTTGAACGATCCAATCGAACAAGAAGAGCGATTTAACGAACAGGACGCGCTACGCGAGCGCGGGAGCGACGAAGCGCAAGCAATCGACCACGACTTCCTCACGGCGCTTAAAACCGGCCTTCCGCCAACCGCCGGATACGGACTCGGTATCGATCGTTTCGTTATGCTTCTTACGGGAGCGCCAAATCTTAAAGAGGTCATTCTTTTCCCAACGCTTAAACCTCTTCCTTCGGGAGAAGGCGAGGCGAGCGACGAACCTCAAGAGTAGTATGGCTCGCGTACTCGTATTTGGAAGTTTCGACGGACTCCATCCGGGACACGAGAGCTTCCTTCGCGAGGCCGGAGAGCTTGGCGACGTTATCGTAAGTCTTCCTTCGAACGAAACGATTCGTGTATTAAAAGGAGCGTCCCCAAAATATCCGTTTACAGAGCGGAAAACGGCGCTCGAGGAGTCCGGACTTGTAAAAGAAATCTATCAAAGTGACGATAGAGAAGGCTGCTACAAAATCCTTCGTAAGGCAGACCCGGATCTTGTCTTCTTCGGCTATGATCAAGAAGCCCTAAAAAGCGACTTTACGGCCTTTCTAAAAGCGAATACACTAAATCTCGAACTTCGTACGGGAAAACCCTACGAACCGGATCGCTACAAATCTTCAAAACTTAACTATGATTGATCTTAAAAAGCTTCGTGAACAGGGGGAAACGTACAAGGCGGGCGCTAAAGCAAAGGGCGTTGAGGTGAACCTCGACCGAATTCTTACGCTTGACGACGAAGTACGCGGATTAAAAACGGAAATCGAAGGAATTTCCGCGAAGAAAAATGCCGCCTCGGGAACGATCGCAAGCGCACAAGGAGACGAGAAAAAGGCGTTGATTGAATCGATGCGGGCACTTGGCGATACGGAAAAGGCGCTCCTTGAAAAAATCGCTCCGCTCGAAGCGGAACTTAACGATCTTCTTTACAAACTTCCAAACCCACCGCTCGAAGACGTTCCCGTCGGGGAAGGCGAGAGCGCGAATACCGTAATCCGAACCGTAGGAGAGAAAAGAGAGTTTGCGTTTACGCCAAAAGATCATAGCGAACTTGGAGAAGCACTCGGACTTTTCGACCTCGAACGAGGCGCAAAAGTAAGCGGAGCTCGTTTCGCGTACGTAAAGGGAGACGGCGTTCTTCTTCAAATGGCGCTTACATCTCTCGCGTTAGACGTCGCGCAAAAACACGGCTTTACCCCGATTTCCGTTCCACATCTCGTAAACGCGGAGGCGATGCGTGCGATGGGCTATCTCGAACACGGCGGACAAGAAGAAATTTATTACCTTGAGAAGGATGACCAATATTTAATCGGAACTTCCGAGCAAGCGATCGGCCCTCTTCACATGGGAGAGACGTTCAAGGCAAGCGATCTTCCGAAACGTTACGTCGGCATCTCGCCGTGCTACCGTCGCGAAGCGGGTTCGTACGGAAAAGATACGAAGGGGATGATGCGAATGCATCAATTCGACAAGATTGAAATGTTTAGTTTCGCAACGCCGGAGATGGACGCGAGCGAGCACCAACTTATTCTCTCGATCGAGGAGTCGCTTATGCAAGCGCTTGAAATCCCGTACCACGTTCTTCTTATCGGGTCGGGCGATCTCGGACTCCCGGCGGCGAAGAAATACGATATCGAGGCCTGGATTCCAACGCAAAACACGTATCGCGAGACCCACTCTTGTAGTACCACAACCGACTTCCAAGCTCGACGGCTCGAAACGCGCTTTAAGGACGAGTCGGGAACGCGCTACGTCCACACCCTAAACGGCACCGCCTTTGCGCTTGGCCGAACGATGGTCGCACTTCTTGAAAATCACCAACAAGAAGATGGAACGATACAAATTCCAAAAGCTCTACAACCGTACCTTAGCGGAAGAACATTCCTTGGAAAATAGCCATGGCACGGAGGAATTATCTCATTGCAGAAGAAATCCAAAGCCATAAGGAAAACCCTTATCGGAATGAGCTATTCCACAAAAAACGCTTACGAACAAAATGGCAAAAACGACTCGGTTTTATTATCCCGAGCGTTTTTCTTTTTACGATCGTGGTAAGCCTTCTTCTTTCGCCCTTTTTCCGATTTTCCGAAGTCTCGGTCACGGGTCTTACGACGCTCAATCAATCTGCTGTTGATAGCGCCGTTCAGGCGTCGCTCAATCGACGCGTACTAGGAATTTTTCCACGTCGACAAACACCCTTTTTCCGAAAAACAAAACTCGAGGAAGATCTCGGGGCCTTCGATCTCGCCTCGATCGAAATAACAACGAAAAATCGTGTACTCTCGATTATTCTTAAAGAGCGCGTTTCGGAAATTATTGTACGAGCAGGGGAGGGGTACCAACTTATCGATTTAAACGGCGATCCAACTCGAGCACCAACCGACGAAGAGCTCGTCGCTATAACGCAAAAAATTGCGAATAGGGCGGGGGAGATGACTCTTACGACGCTCCAACCAACCGCACCGGTTATTAGCGTTGTAGGCGATTATACGAGCCCTAGCCACCCGCTACGACTTACCGGTCCGTCATATCTTCTCGATATCGACGCGCTCGTTCGTAGTCTCGGTTTTGTTCCATACCTTTACACGTTCGAAAACGACAGGGAAGGGTGGTTTATCGTTTCTAGCGCAAATCGTCCCGACCTCTACCTCGATAGTAAAACAGCCCTTCCGGAACTTCGTCGCACGCTCGACATTGCGCTTAAAGAAATTGAATCGCTCGAGTCGCTTCGCTATATCGACGCACGATTCGGTTCCGCAATTTATTATCGCTAGAGGGAAGGGGGGCTCAAACTACCCCGACCGGAGCTTAAAAACGAGGGAATATAAGTGTCGCACAATATACATTATACGACGCTAGATAGTTCTCCTATACATTATATTAATAATGTATTAGCGCGCGATAATCCGTTTATTAAAAAATGAATTTGCGTAGACGAACGCCCGAGTCCACCCCACTCTCTCCTGGAAATATTTTACCTATCGAGTGATCCAACTCTTCAAACCACCCCTTTCTCAACCTCAAAAAGTGATGTGTCGTAAAATACAAAAACTGCGGGGCACTATCCTACCGTAGCCCTGAAATATACTGCGCCGGGTTTACCGGTATCCCGTTCGCGCGAAGCTCAAAGTGAAGGTGAGGCCCGGTCGAGAACCCCGTACTTCCTACGTAGCCGATCACCTCCCCTGCCCTAACATAGTCGTCCGCAGAAACAGCAAATCCCGACATGTGCGCGTAAAGAGTCGCGTATCCACCGTCGTGAATAATCATGACATAGTTTCCGTACGACCGACCCGTCCTCGTCCAAGCAACGATCCCATCCCCTGCCGCGAGAATCGGCGTTCCGGAAGGCTTCGCGAGATCCATTCC
>CAZBFR010000003.1:26753-29587 GCA_964491425.1 uncultured Gammaproteobacteria bacterium | reverse complement strand
ACATATGTACGATTATAGCAAATTATTCCGTTGGACTAAACCCGTTCTGCACCTCTTCGTAATCCGAGTATCCATCGCCGTCGGTATCTATCGCTTGATATTCGTCAATACATGCCATCCGCTCTCCTTCAGTCGATAAGCTTTGGCAACTAGCGGGGTCATTTGATCCGATCGCGATTGTCAACGCTTCGCTTGTAACCCCAAAGTCCGAAATACAAACATTTCTCCGATCTTCGTTTTCTATTTTTTGACACAGATCAATTTTATTCTCACTCCGCGCAACCACTGCATGGATAAGATCCTCGCAATCACTTTTTTCCGTACCTGAGAGCACCGAACACACATTAGGATCAAGTGCCTCAAATGCAATTACGGTCACACAGTTTACCTTAGCGCCGCCGTCCAAACCTTTGCATAACCTAGCATCCCCCAGTTCATCAGCAACATCTGTCTGCGCGGAATTAAGACATTCACCTTCTTCGCCCCCATCTTCCAAACACTCCGTGACTTTTTCTTCTAATCGGGTTTCGACAGTATTTTCTCGATCCGCCTTCCACCCACTTTCCTTGATAACATTCGCAGCAAACACCATCGCCCCAACCAGAAGCACAATAACAACCACGAGAAAAACCCATGGAAGCACTGGGGATCGATGAGGACGAGGAGCCTGTACTTCTTCCGTCGGCTTCCCTTCTGAAGTGATCTGGTAAAATTGATAGTCTCCCATATTACGGGGTACAGATATTGAACTTTACGTTCTGAATTGTTACGTGTCCCGGATTATCCTGTTCATCCTTATCTTCGAAATATAATCGGAACGGAACAGATTGTGCGCGATCTTCATCACAACGGAATCCCGAAGGCCAAGGAAGTTCCACACCATTTCCCTCGCGAACAATTCCATTTGATAGCACCCCATCAATGATAAACGAGAATCGAACCGAAGCTAGTAGCCGCGTAACCATGTCCTCAATGCCGCTTGCTAACGGTGCCGGGTCGGCCGTACGAACAACGTTATATGCAAAATCAATTCCCGTGTTCGGATCAAGCCCCGTGCCCGCACCCTCAAATCCGCTTGACCAACTGATCATATTCAATTGCGGACTGCCGACTGTATGTGACAGACGGGCAAGCCCAGAATTTGGTTGGACGCTTACCGTGTACACGTAAACACCATCGTTTCGTATCGACTGAATAAGTGTTCCAGTATTTGGCATGAGTTCGGAAGGAAAACCCGGTGGAATAGCATTGTCCGGCCCCTGTCCAGAGGCGTGCTCGCCGTAACTAAGAAGCACAATTACTCGCTTTTCTCCGTTCCAATTTGTATTCAAGCCCTGCCAGGCCGATGCAAGACCCGCATTCATATTTCCGTACCCAGCGGAAGCGGGGGCAGCGGTATATGAATTGATCTTCGTAAGAATCCCCGTCTGTGCCTCTTTGCCAAAGAACCCGTCACACTCCGCTTCAGGCGCTCCAGGCGGACACAGCAGTGCCGTATCTCGGGATACGGTTCCCGCGCCCCCTGTATACGGATAGCTATACAAGGCTACCTTTGCATCAAGATCTTCATCATCAAAGACATAATTCACTATCCGTTCGGCAATTGTTTTCTGCGCCGTAAGACGAGGAGGACTCTTTCTGCTCGACTCAAAGGTTCGATCCATAACAATCGCAATCTTGGCATTGCCATCGTCAAATAAGAAATCTATATCCGCTACCGGTGTTGTGGCAACTCGGCAAGCGGGAATAATTAGTGAAGCGGCCGTTGGAACGATCAAGGTCTCGCGTCCCTCAAGCAGGGTCGTGTAGCTCGCAAGTTCGACTGAAGTACTAGTCGCGCTACCGGAGGTATTTGTCGACATGCGCATAAGGGCCGGAGAAGTTGAGGTTGGGCAGGCAAGCGAGCAAGAAGCGTCGCAAGAGCCGAATTCGCAAACCCCACCGCCGATCGCGCAGTTTACAAATGAGGTTCCGGCGGTTGGCGAACAGTAAGCGCCATTGTTCGCACCACCGTTACACATTCCAACGCGGGCGCAAACATAGGTAATTCCGCTCGCTGTATCACGGAAGCTATTTCCCGCTTGTGACGGTTCACATGTTGAGAAGATGTCCCCGGTATTTGAAATGAAGACGTATGGAATATCTGCCTGGTCACAGTACTCTCCTCCGTTTCGTACACCGTCTCCGCAATAGGCGCCGGACGTTGCAACGAACTGACATGAATTTGAACAATAGTTACAGGTCGAGCCGTAAGACGATCGGCACATAACGCCGTTTTGCGATCCGGCGTCGCAAGCCTCGATTCCGGCCTGAACATATCCGTCTCCACAAACGTTAAGCCTACACTCGTTCGTGCATGTATCGGTATTATTCTTATTTCCGTCGTCGCAAAGTTCTCCCGCGTCGAGCGTTCCATTTCCACACGTAATCGGCCCCTTACATTCAATTCCTTCGAAGCTTCCGGCAACTGACGCGCCGAGGAAACTTGGAGAACTCCAGTCGCACATCTGACCCGCCGAACCGTCATCGTTACAAATACGGGTACGCGTTGTTTGCACAGGATTTGCCGAACAATCTCCGTCTGCACGATCTGAACTCGAGCAGTTCGCGTCAACCGTACAAATCGAACCAAGTTTCGCCGGATCTCCCGCGACACAAACCGTCGAGAGTGGACAGGCCCGTCGATTTGGACCGGCGGCGCTCAATCCTTCCGGTACACCACAGAAATTTCCCGCACAATCCGCATCACTTACGCAAGCCTGACCCTGAAGCGGTCCACGGAAACAGAGCTCACCGGCCCACACGTCAACATTTCCATCGCACTGCTCGCCAGG
>CAZBFR010000003.1:21857-26653 GCA_964491425.1 uncultured Gammaproteobacteria bacterium | reverse complement strand
CCACAATATCCATACTCACCGTTTTGTGCACCATCGTCACACTCTTCGCCAACACCGTCGACCACACCGTTTCCACAAGTCGCCGGAACACAGGCCGACGCCGTATTTACCGTAAACGCAGAACACGTTGCGTTACAAATCTGCGCACGAAGCCCGTCATTTACTCCATCCCCATCCGTATCACAAGCAACCGCCGCCCCTTGCTGCCCAACTTCACAATATTCATTTGCCCCAACAACTCCGTCACCACAGAAGCTCGTTTCTCCGTATACCGCCCCTCCGCACATAGCGGACGAACCAATGAATCCATCTCCAAACGAATTCGTTCCCGCCGCAACAAGGCGATTCTTGTTTCCAACGTCAATCGGATAAATCCACTTCGCTTCGTTATATTCGAGCTCCGCCGTTACCTCGTAATCAAACGGCCCTCTCGCGCGGTAATGATAGACAGAGGAATTTGCCGGACAGATATAGTGTGAATTTTGCTCGTTAAAGCAGGTCGAAGGATCCTGATCCGGGTAATCGGAAGAACCGCAACTCGCGTAACTATTAAGCGGATCAACAGGGAGCGAAGTGCCCACATCACCTCCAAGCGGAGTACTCCAAGCAGGCCAGGCGCTTGAAGCGAGTCCACGGACAAATGATCCCGAAGAAACGGTTGGAACCCCGCTTACGCACTGCTCGCCCTGCGGACACTCGGCCGAAGCAGAGCAAGCGCGGTCGGTCGTAACCGAACAGCGTCCGTTTCGCTCCGAATAACGGGCAAGGGCGAATTCAATCGTACGCAAATCGGTAAGACGCTTCATATCCCGTCCAAGTTTCGCTTTCTCGTTCGCACACATCTCCCCCTTCGCTGTGTCACAATCGTTATCCGCCGAACAAACCTTCGCTAGGTACTCACCTCCACTAAAACAGAGACCTGTTGATTCAAGATTGGTTATAAATCGGAAGTTTTCTAACATTTGTGCGTGAATCGATTGTGTCGCTTCGCTCGCGCCTTCATTGTAAGAAATGACGTACATGTTCGGGTACGTTGCCCCGCTATCCGTAAAGTTCGGTGCGGAAACATAAACCGTTCGACCATCCCTTACTGCTTCAAATCCATCAAGCACGGTCGTCGTTGGCGAGCCGGTGAATCCCTGCGCCTTGTACCATTCAATTGGAGACAAGTAGGTCGGATTTGAAGAGACACGGATACCAATCGCATCATTTGTCGCGTCATCATTCACTTGAAGCAAGTACTCCTTAAGAACGGTTGGCGACTCGGTTTCCGGCGGAGCGATAATCGAAAGTGTTGGAAGATCGTCGGTCGTATCCTTCTGGTCCCCCGCGTCTCGACAATAGTGCGTCGAGAAATGCATCCACCCGGCGCCCTCGCGGATCGCTGTATTTGCCGAAGAAGCGTCGTCAACAAATGGGAACAAATCGCGACTTGGCCAAGGATTTTCGCAAACAGACGTCGTTACAAGGGTCGTTCCCGAGACTGTTCTATTATTATCATCTCCGGAAGAAACAATTTTCGCTTGTGCAACAACTTTCGCGGTTCCCGACGTCTCTCCGGCAACAACTTCAGCTCTCGAACCCGTCTCTTGATCAAGAAGAACGACTTGGCCACGAGAATCCTCAAGCCATGGTCCCCACTGCCAACTATAAACTCCTTCGATTGGCTCAATCGGGATACGTCGCCCGCGAGCGTAAGAAACAGGCGTCGCTCTAAATGCATGACGCTCGCCGGAAGCGGTAAACACTCCTGGGCTTGTACTACTTGTATCCATTACCTCAACACGATCGAGCGTACAAACCTCGCTCGCCGTTTCAAAAATCGTTCCAGCATCCATTGCCATCGTAACTCCAAGTGCATTTTTCACTCCGGAAATTACAAACTCGTTTCCTTTATCATCTCGTCCAATCCGATTTCCGAGGACTTCAAGTCGATACTGCGCGTTTGGTTGAAGAAGCGTTCGATAATGGAAAAGTACGTCGGCCGATCCATTAGTATTCAACTCTTGTGTAACCGATGTAATCGGGATAACGCAAAGCCCTGCTTGCGCCGCGTTCGCGTTCACTCCGCGCACAAAGAGTTTCACTCCACGAATCATTCGCCCAAAGACCGATCCGCCTCCACGAACAAGATCCTCTTCAACAAGAATCGCGTGATCGGCAGGGCAGGTTTGGTTCGTCACCTCGCTCAAACTAAGAATTAAGAATGCATTCTTTGCAAAAGAGCTCGTATCCATTTCCTGTGTAAAGGTTCCGTAAACGGAGGCGTTACGACAAACATCTTGTCCATTTGGATTAAGCGTAACGGTCGGACGAAGCGAACAACACGCGTTTGCCCCAACGCCGTGCGTTCTCGGATCGGCGCAATCAAGGTCGCTTTCCGCGGAACACGTAAGCGCAAGATTCGCCTCGTCGGAAAGGTTGAACGCACTCGCTGCGACGCGAACCGTCGCACCAGCGGTATTCGTTTCCTCGCTCACACGAGAAGAAGCCCCTTCCGCGATTCGAGCAAGCTGTACCGAGTCCGCGCGTCCGTCACCCGCAAGCCCAAGCTCACAACCCGGATGCTCAAAGACACTTTGTACTCCATCTCCACAAATCGCTGGCACAGAATAGAGAAGCGAAGACCCTTCAAGAAGACAAGCAGTCGAGCATCCGTCCCCGTTAACACGATTTGAATCGTCGCAGTCTTCTCCCGCACCCATTTCCGTTCGTTCAATCTTTCCGTTTCCGCACGTGCCAAACGTATTCGCCCCCTCGCGAAGACATGACGCCGAACATCCGTCCCCAGAATTTGTGTTTCGGTCGTCACAGCTCTCGTAAGGCGATTCGGTAACCCCGTTACCACAAATCGCAAAGACATCGAGTTGGCTTGGCGCGCCCTCGTTCAAACAGATCGCGGAACATCCGTCGCCGGAGCGTCGATTTCCGTCGTCACAATCCTCTCCCCCAACGTTTGCGAGATATCCGACACTTCCATTTCCACACATGCTTCCAATCGACGACCTTGAACCCTCGTTAAGACATTGCGACGAGCATCCATCCCCCGAAATCGTATTTGCGTCGTCACAATCCTCCCCGCCTCCCGCCGTGCTTCGATCAAGCACGCCGTTTCCACAAACTCCCGCCGTGTCCGAGCCCTCGCGCAGACATGACGAAGAACATCCGTCTCCATTCGCCCCATTTCCATCTTCACACTCTTCTCCGTATTCAATCGTTCCATTTCCACAAATCGCAGTAAGCGCCGTGCTTCCAAGCGGAAGACAGGACGCGGAACATCCCGGAGCGACCGAATCAAGGTCAGCGTCAATAATTGAAGCGCCGGAAGCGGAAATCCATTCCGCAACCCCCTCGTCGTCAACGATTGGCGCTTCCCAACTCCAAGCCACCGAATCTGCGTTAAGTCTTTGTCCCGCAACCGAACAGCTATCGCCAACGCCAAAGGCGTGAACGGCGTACGACTGCGTCGCTCCAATTTCCGCAAGTGTTCGCTCTTCCGGCTCAAGGCTAATTCGCGAAACGGTACACTCAATATCCGTTTCCTTTGTTTTAAATGTCCAAGAATAATTCGGTCCGTAGTTAAGACGCGTAAGTGCAACTCCACTCGCGCTCTGTACATTTCCATCAATCGTCGCACGATAGTACTTACCAGCCGTAAGCGGTCCGTCTACGACAAACGCAATTTGACGGCACGGCTCTCCGCTTGCCGACGGAAGACATCGCGCGCGATCCGTTACGATACGCTCGTAGGACAAACAAAGTTCGTTTTGACACTGCTCGAGTCGAACGTTTCCCGCCTCCTCGATAATTTCTTTCATTGTTGTATTAAATTCGGCTCCTACTTCGATATTAACGCAAGCTTCTGTACAGCTCGCAAGTGGCCAAACTTGAACAACGTATGGATCTGTAAAGTTTACCTCAAGTTGCGCCGAATCAGACTTTCGCGAAGCGGACTCCTCCGCAAGAACAAGTGTTCGCCCCTCGGAAAGCGCCGTCGCAACTGCACATTGATTACCACGAACAAGTTTGCAGGCTCCCGGATTAATCGAAGCAATTCCTTCGTTTAGTGACCAATTCCAGCTTAGTCCATCTCCGCGAAGGACCTGACACGTATTTGTTCCAGCGAACGCTCTAAATTCCGTCGTTTCGCCGATCGTACTTAACCGCTCGATCGCTGGAAGAACACGGACGCGATCAACCGCGCAAAGCTCCGTACTTTCTCGTGTGGTAAATCTAAATCCGCTATCTGCCCCGGCTGAAATTCCCGCCGCGCTTTGCACATCCTCCGTAACGACTACCCGGTAGGTCACTCCCGCCTCAAGCAAGGAACCATCCTTTGGCACCCAACTAAACGCCGTATAATCCGCCGTTGTCGATATCGCAAGTTCTCCCTCTACCTTTTGTCCGTTCGCGCAACGCGAGGTCTGACATTTTTCAACGTAGATCGTCTCCCCTTCGCGAAGCGACGAGGTAAGCATACGCGTCGTAAACTCCGCGTAAATTTCTGCGTTTACGCAAGCTCCATCGGTAAAGACCTCGTTTGGAACCGCGCTTAATCGATCCTCGCTACAAGCGACCACAAGCGAAGGAATATCGGCAAGATTTCCTGAGGAAAAATGCCAAACGTAGGAAGAAGAACCAACTCCCGTCGAAACTTCGCCGGCGCTTCCGACCGTGAACACAACGCGGTTACTCTCGCGACCATCCGCAAGTTTAACAAAGACACTTCCCGTTCGCGCGTTCGCCGGGACTGTTGTTGAAATTTGATCATCATTCCATCCCGTCGTAAGAGCGAG
>CAZBFR010000003.1:12271-21757 GCA_964491425.1 uncultured Gammaproteobacteria bacterium | reverse complement strand
GTTGCCTCATTTATAAATTGAACCGTTCCTTTCCGCGCGCCGAAAAAGGCTCCGTTTACCGTTACATACTGCTTAACCGGGCCGGTTGTTGGCGAAATACCGGAAACGACCGGCGCACCTTCCGTACCCGCGCTCTCGGCACAAACGCCGTCGGTACAAACTCCCGAAGAACACTCCGTCGATACAGCGCACTGCTCCCCTCCACAACTTCCGCAAACGCCTCCGCAGTCCTCACCCGTCTCTCCTTCAGCCGTATCAATCACATTATTATAACAATGGAGCGGTCCAATCTTTACCCGAACGGAATCAATCGCAGTATTTCCCGCCAAATCTTCGGCCGTGACTCCAATTTCATAATCGGTCGCGTCGGCAAATCCCGTCGTATCCCAAGCGGAAAGCAGCGACACATTCTTTGGATCTGTACCTGTTCCCGGAACGGAGTCGATAAAGGCATTATCAACCGTAAACGTTCCAACGGAAATTCCCGCGTCGTCCTTTGCGTCCGCTCGAATCGGAGCAATGGCATTTGTCGCAAGCGTTGTTCCAGGTTCCGGCACTACAAGATCAACCGTTGGAGGCGCGGTATCAACGACCGATCCGCTCGTAAACTCCGCAAGACAGCGACCTCCGCTACAATCAATCCTCTTTCCACTCGCACTCTTTAAGTCGCTTGTAATCGTAACCGTATACGCGGTATCGCTATCAAAACAGAATCGATCCTCGTTTGGCGCAGGACAAGCCGTACTAGGGATAAACTTCAATCGGTTACCGGAAACGGTTACGTTTCCCGGAATCTCCTCCCCGCTCTCCTTTCGACGAATAACGATTCCGTCGCTCGCCGTGTCCGCGTCGATCGTTCGCGAAAGCGTCGCTGTAACGACAATATTTCGAATCGGTACGACTCCGGTCGGCTGTACAGAAGTGACAACGAACGTTGCGGACGACCCGCCTCCAAGTCCGCCAATCCCACCGCCAGACCCGTCACCACCGCCGCCTCCCCCATTATTTCCCGTCGACGACAAAATCGCATTCAAAACAAAGCTCGTTATCGCAAATGACAAAAGAATAATCGCAAGCCCGATCGTCGCCGAAATTAAAATCCGCTTTGCCCGCGCGATTTTCTCTTCGTTCCCACCGCTCGTCATCCAAGTAAATCCGCCGTAAATAACAATACAAAGCGCAATAACTCCGAGAATTCCAAGGAATGCCCGAATTAAGTTCGCAACAATTTGCTCTAAGCTCGCGTCTCCAAATCCCGCTCGCGCCCCAACCTCGTCGATTTCTCCAACCTGCGCGAGAGCCGGAAGAGCGTCGCTAAACACACCGCCGATAATAACGGCGATCGTTGCGAAGAAGAAAAAGGTGAAAATGCGTTTAAACATGTTAGCGGGTATGACATGCCGTAGCCGTTGCTACCCCGTCGCAACAATACGGTTTTGAAGGTGAAACCCCGCAGGATTCCCCAACAAGCCCCGGACCGTCAGACGGGAAGAAGCAATTTTGATAAAGATCTTGAACTTGATCGGTCACTTCAACTCCGTAGGTATAAGCGGTTTCCGGAGTTGATTCGAGAAATACGCCATGTCGAATCGTTACCTTTGTTTTTACAGACACTCCTTCTTCCGCCCCACCGGCGTCTACGTCGGTTCGTGAAATGTTGTACCAGAGTTCGTGGTCGGGAGTTGGTGTAAGAAGAATTGAGTCGGAGTGGAGAGTCGACCCGGACATAAGTCCGTTAAAGACAATTGTTACCGGCGTATCAAGAAGAACATTCTCCGCGCGAATATCCGGCGAGATCGATTCGATAACCGGAGCGCCGTCGCGAACCGAATCGGTTGTTCTAAAGGCGAATAGGTAATCATCTCCCGCAACTCCATCGCTATTTCCATCGAGCGAATTTCCGGTCATATCAACAATTCCATCCGCCGGAAACAGATCGACTTGTGGAGGATTCGCTCCAACCGTAGCCGCGTTTGCGGTCGCCTCGATCGCCGACGCGCCCGGCAAACAGAACATTGTCGTTCCACACGCGTTTACTCCACAAACAGCCGTCGGTCTAAAACTTACCGTCTTGTAGCCATTTGAAATATCAAACGTTCCGTCGACCGGTACGCCTCCGCTTGTTACAACAAGCCCGTCAAAACCTTCGCTTACAACGCCCGTCGAAGAGAGCGGGTCTACAGGTTCGGAAAATTCGAATTCAATCGTAATATTTTTATCGTAGCTTCCTCCGGCGCGCGGAAGGACGTACTCAACCGTTGGCGGAGTCGTATCAAGCGTTGTTCCAACCGTGAAGAACCATCGGTATCCACCGCTACTAATAACACGCTTTCCATCGCTGTTTTGAATATCGTCCGAGAGTACAACGGTGTACTGCGTATCCGCGGTCGCGGAACCAAGAATCGGAGGCGTAATTGTAACTGTTTTATTTCCCGGAGCCATCGCGACTCGTACGTCGGTCGCCTTAAGCGCACCAGCCTCCCCTTCTCGCGTAATGTAAATTTTTACATTGTCATCGTTAAGAGCCGTCGCTCCGTTCCCCTCTTCGTACCCCTTGATAAACGACGCTGGATCCATCTCATCCGCAAATGTAACGAAGATTTTCGCGTTACGAGGAACGTCCGTCGCTCCACGCCCCGGATAATGATCCCGAATCGACCTTCCGTACGAACCCGAATAAGGTTCGAGCGAAACGCCTCCGGATCCATTACTTCCTCCGTTTCCGAAGAGCCCCGATCCTCCCGTAAGCGCATTCATTACAAACGCAGTAATTGCGTACGAAAGTAAAATAATCGCAAGTCCGACGGACGCGCGAATAATCGTATTTTTTGCGACAGTGACTTTATCGTCGTCGCCTCCCGCCGTCATCCAAAGAAACCCCGCGTAAATCATTAACACGAGGAAAATCACTCCAAGGATCGAAAGGAAGATTCGAATCAACCCACCGATAATTTCCGGAAGGGTCGCGTTTGAAAGCCCCGCCGACTCCGCAATCCCCGCGAGTCCACCCGCCTGCGCCTGCGCAAACTCCGGAAGAACGAAAGCTCCCGCGAGTATGAAAAGACTCGCTCCAAACGGAAGAATTTTGCGCATAATGCTCGACGAGGAAAACATGATTTTTCTACTCGCCCATTATACCTTAAAAGCACCCGCGAAGGTGCTTTTAATTGTGGATGAAACCTCGGCAACACTATTCTTTTTGCGGAGCGAGCTTCGCAAGAACCTTTTGAACCGCCTCGCGAACGCGCGCGCCGTCGACAAGTCCCTTAAGATCACCCATGACAACACCCATAGCGCGCCCAACATCTTTTAGATCGTCGGTCATTTTTTCTCCAAGGATTTTTTCAATTCGCGCCTCAAGCTCTTCCTCCGACATCTCGGCCGGAAGGTAGCGCTTTAAAACAGCAATTTCATTTTCATATTTCTCCGCGAGATCCGCGCGTGCACCGGTCACGAACTCCTTTGCCGCTTCTTGGAGCTTCTTTACGTCACCGCGAATAATCGAAATAACGTCGGCGTCCTCAAGCTCCGTCTTAAGTTCGATCGCCTTGTTTTTAAGCGAAGACGAAAGCATTCGGAGCGTATCAAGAACCACGAGGTCCTTATCGCGCATCGCTTGCTTAATATCTTCTTTAATTTGTTCCTGTAAATTCATATGGCACAAGTATAAACAAAACACGCTTCTTTTGGAAGCGCGTTTGTTTTTTAGCGTCGAGCTGTTCGCAAATCCTCTTCCTTAATCTTACCGGTCTTAAGTTCGTATTCGAAGATTGCTTTCTTTTCGAGTCGTCGAATCGCGCTCTTGTGGCGCTTTGTCTTACTCTCTTCTCGAGAGAAGAATCGATTCGCTTTCGCATTCAAAAGTTTGCCGGATTGTTGCAAACGCTTTGTAAAGCGTCGGAACAAGGCTTCAAAACTTTCTCCTTTCTTTTTTGTGACGTAAATATCTGACATAATTCACCTACTTTTTGTGGGTCGAGTGTAGCACGGGTCATTTTCCCTGTCAATCACCATCCCTTATTCTCCGAGCATTTTCTTTACCATAGGGACTACTTTGTTTGACGCGACAATTTCTTGCGCTCCAGACTCCATATCCCGAACGATAATCGTTCCGTCGAGTACCTCTTTTTGACCAAGGATTAAGGCAATTTTCGCCTTTCGTTTATCCGCAATTTCAAGCTGTGCCTTTAATGACCCTTTTCCGAACGCTTCTCCAACCTGGATTCCCGCCTCGCGGAACGCTTCGAAAATAAGCATCCCCTTGCGTCTAGCCGCTTCGCCGAGCTGGCAGAAAAAGACCGTTGTCTCGTAAATATCCGGCGCTTCGATTCCTGCCTCCTTCATCGCAAGAATAACGCGCTCTACACCGATCGCAACTCCAATCGCTCCCTTCGCCTCCGGTCGCGCGCCAAGAAGCGTTAAAAGATCGTCGTAGCGTCCACCTCCCGCGAGCGAATTTTGCGCCTTTTCTCCGGAGTCATTTGCGGAAACGAATTCAAACACGGTTTTCCCGTAATAGTCGAGTCCGCGCACAAGGAACGGATCGAGCTCGTAAGCGACTTCCGCTTCGTCGAGATATTCGAGCACCTTCATAAAGTGCGTTTTCGAATCCTCGTCGAGCCAATCGATAATTTGTGGCGCCTCCGCCATAAATGGCGCGATTTCCGGTTCCTTCGAATCAAGGAGTCGAAGTGGATTCTTTTGGAGTCGCTTCTTATCTGTTTCCGAAAGATGCTTTCGGAATTGCTTAAAGTAGCGCGCGAGTTCCGCCGTATATTCGCGTCGTACCGCCGACGTTCCGATCGAATTGATCTTAACCTTAACGGAGAGTCCAAGCTCCTTAAAGAGTCGGTCCACCATTAAAATAATTTGTGCGTCAAGAATCGGGTCGTCGCTTCCAATCGCCTCAAGTCCAAGTTGCCAAAACTGACGGTAGCGCCCGGCTTGCGGACGATCGTAGCGGAACATTGGCTCAAAGTACCAAAGCTTTACCGGCTGTGGTTTATTAAGCATTCCATGTTCGATATAGGCACGAACGATTTGCGCGGTCGCTTCAGGGCGCATAGACACCTTCTCTCCTCCCTGATCGACAAATGAAAACATTTCTTTCTCGATAATATCTGTTCCCTTTCCGACTCCGCGCTCAAAGAGCGATGTTTTCTCAAGATACGGTAAACGAATTCGGTGGAAACTATAGGAATTTGCGAAGCGGGCACAGGCCTGTTCAACCGAGTCCCAATACGCTTGCTCCTCCGGCAAAATATCTCTAAATCCGCGGAGGAGTTCCGGTAATTTTCCCTGCTTCTTCTCCCCCGATGTTTCCGTCTGTTTTTTCGATGGCATAATTAATACAAGTATTCCGGCGTTTTAATCGCGCCCGCCTTATCAAGCGGAAGTCCGCGAATCCAAACCTTTCCAATAATATCTTTTGACGGGATTGCTCCGATTTTACGCGAATCAAGGCTCGCGTCCCTGTTATCACCAAGGACATAGTACTCGTCGAGCCCAAGCGTCACTTTTTGGCGACCGTGGGTATACTCGTTTAGGTAGTCCTCGCGAAGAATCGTTCCGTTTGGAAACTCCGAATTAGAAATTCGGATCGTTCCCTCGAGAATTTCAACCGTCTCTCCTGGAAGACCTATAACACGTTTTATATAGTTTTGTCCAGGGTTATTCGGTGGTCGGAAGACAACGACATCGCCCCGTTTTACATCGCGAAAATGGTACGAAATCTCGTCTACGATAAGGTATTCGTCGTCGTGAAAATTCGGCTCCATAGAAGCCCCCTTAACGATAAACGGCTTAATAAGGAAGATTCGAATTGGGATAACGATCGCGGCTGCAATGACCATAATCTGGAGGATTTCGACCATAAACAGCACCGCCGCCCCAAACGTCGCCCCAAACATCTTGTGCGCAAAACCGGGATTTTCAAAGGAAGAATGTCTAAAAAACATAAAAGTACCGTCATTATACCATTTTCGAAAAAAAGCGTATACTCAACCTATCTATGGATGAGGCAAACATTGATTTTCTCAAAAAAAAGTACGATTTAGCGCCAAAACGAGTTCCAAAAAGTAAAAAACGCCTTGTATTTCGAGGAATTCTTGCGCTTTCCGTCCTCGGAGTCGCCCTTCTTTTTACCGCCTCCTACCAAATTAGCCGATCGCAGTACCCGGACACCTCCTCCTCCCTCTCCTTTGTTAATACCCTCCGAAGCCTCGTTACGTCCGGGGACAAGACACTTTCCGGCGAAGAAGACGACCGAATTAACGTTCTTCTTCTTGGAATTGGTGGCGCGGGTCACGACGGACCGGAATTAACGGATACAATGATCCTCGCCTCCTTCCGCCCGTCGACAAACGAAGTCGGAATGCTTTCGATTCCGCGAGATCTTGTTGTTCCAATCGATGGCTACGGTTATCGAAAAATTAATAATATTAACGCGTTTGCAGAGATGGCGGAGAAAGGGAGCGGTCCCGCGGCATCGGTCGCCGCCGTTGAAGATCTCTTCGGACAAAAAATTCACTACTACGTCAAAGCAGATTTTTCGAGCTTTGAAGAATTAATCGACGCTGTTGGCGGAATTGACGTCTACGTCGACCGAAGTTTCGTTGATACAACGTATCCGACGGATGACCACCTCGTTCAAACAATTTCGTTTACGGAAGGGTGGGCGCACATGGACGGCGAAACCGCGCTCGAGTTTTCTCGCTCGCGCCACGGAAACAACGGAGAAGGAACCGATTTCGCGCGCGCTGCACGACAACAAAAAGTTCTTCTCGCTGCGAAAGACAAAATCTTATCGTCACAGGTCCTCCTTAACCCGAGTAAGCTCAATAAAATGATTGAGCTTGTAACAACAAATGTTAAAACAAACATGACGGGTTGGGAGATGCTTAAATTTGCTCGCTTCGCTCCAAATATCGCAAACGATAACGTAAGTCACTACGTTCTCGATTCGTCGGCGGGAAGTCCGCTTTACGCGTCGACGATTAACGGCGCTTACGTTCTCCTCCCACGACGAGACGATTATGCGGAACTAAAAACAATCGCCGAAAATATCTTTACCGAAGGAACGACGGGTACGATCGCCGAAGCGCCAAAAACGCTCGAAAAAACCGCGACCGTCGAAATCAAAAATGGAACGACGACGATTGGTCTCGCGTTTGAAGCTTCCCTCCTTCTTGACGGTGCGGGATTTGAAATCGTAACGATTGGAAACGCCGATAGCAAAGATTACGAAAAGACGATTATCTACGACCTAACAAAGGGAGCAAAGGAAGAAGAGCTTGCTCGCCTAAAGGACTATCTCGAAGCGGAAATTTCGCTTACCCCGGGAGGATGGCTCGCGAGCGACACGGTTGAACCGCGGGTTTTAACGCTCGACGAACCGCCGACCGCGTCGACAACCGGGATCGATTTCCTTGTCATTCTTGGCGCAAACGCCGCCCCGCTCGTTCTCGCGAATTGACGCGAGGACCTTTTAATGCAATACTAGCCCGCTATGTCTAAGGCCATTCCGACTATCGCACTTGTCGGTCGAACAAATGTCGGAAAATCGACCCTGTTCAACCGCTTAATCGAAGAACAAAAATCGCTCGTTTCGCGTACCGCGGGAACAACGCGCGATCGCTTCGAGGGGCGCTGTATTTGGCGCGGAAAAGAGGTACGTATCGTCGATACCGGTGGACTCGATATTAAAAGTAACGACGTGTTAAACGTCGAAACGATTAAGCAAGCACACCTTGCAATTAAGGACGCGGATGTCCTCGTCTTTATCGTTGACGCACAAACAATCCCGCAAACGGCCGACCGCGAACTCGCCCTTGAATTTCTTAAATCGAAAAAGCCGTTAATCTTCGCCGCAAACAAAGCCGACAACGGACGAATTCGCGCGTCGCTCCAGGGTGAAGAATGGGTGCGCTTCCCTCTTAAGAATCCGTTTCCGCTTTCCGCTCGCCAGGGAAAGGGTGCGGGAGATCTTCTTGACGAAGCGTTCCGCCTCCTAGAGGAAGCCGGAAAACCAGCCGCCCCAATCATTGACCACGAAAGCACTCGCGTTGCCGTAATCGGACGACCAAACGTTGGAAAATCCACTCTCCTTAACCATATCGTCGGAGAAGAACGATTTATCGCAAGCGATATCGAGCACACAACGCGCGGACCAAACGATATAATGATTGAGAAAAATGGAAAGAAATATACGTTTGTTGATACGGCGGGAATTAGGAAGATGGCCCGAATTAAAGCCGGCGATTCCAAACTCGAACTCTCGGGAGTCGATCACAGTCTTCGCGCAATGAAGCAAGCGGACGTGATTTTATTTGTCATCGATATTTCAAAAGCGATTAAGCACCAAGATAAATTTCTCGCGGGAGAAATCGACGAAGCGGGAAAAAGCGTTGTCATTATCGCGAACAAGTGGGATTTGATTCCGGACAAAGAGACAAACACGATTAACAAGTACGAGGATTATATTCGCGATAAATTCCCGGGACTTTCCTACGCACCGATTATTTTTACGAGCGCGCTTTCCGGAAAACGCGTTAATACGATTTTCGAAATGATCGACGAACTCTACCGTGCCCGATTTATCGAACTTACCCCGGAACAAACGAAAGAATTTATCTCGCGAGCGATTATGGCCCACAAACCATCTCGCGGTACGGGAGTCGCCCATCCAAAGATTACGCACTTTAAACAGATCCGCGTAAACCCACCGGTTTTCGAGCTTGGAATCAAACAACTTCGACGAGACAATATCGCCGATTCCTATCTTCGATTTCTCAAAAACCAACTAAGAAGCTACTATCAGTTTATCGGAACACCGATTATTATCCGCGTTTCTCCGCGAAAGAAATCGCACACCACTTAATATGTACTTGATCGTCGGGCTTGGAAATCCGGATCCACACTACAAATATACACGCCACAACTTTGGCATGCTCGCGGTCGACAACTACGTCGACGAACTTAAAGAATCGTTCTCTCGAGCGCCCGAACTTCGCGCCGATCTCGTCGAAACAAAACGGGGCGACAAGAAGGTGATTTTTATGCGCCCGCGGACATATATGAACGACTCCGGATCCGCCGTCCGCGCCGTAATCGAAGCGTTTAAGATTCCAACGCAACAAGTTCTTGTTCTTTACGACGATACAACGCTTCCGTTTGGCGAAATCGACGTGCGCGGGACACAATCAAGCGCGGGACACAATGGAATGAAATCGATTTATCAACACTGGCCGGCGGGAGCCCCGCTTCCCGTCCGTCTTCGAATCGGAATCGACGAACCAAACGATCCAACTCCGAAAGCCGACTATGTTCTTTCGTCGTTTTCTAAAGAAGAGCGCGCGGAGCTTCCAGAGATTTTTAAAAAGACACGAGAGGAGATTGATCATTTTATCGCATGACCGTCGCCGAGCTTCCAGATAAAGCGTACCTTGTCGCCCTCGCCCACTGCCCCCAAATCGGCGCACGACGAGG
>CAZBFR010000003.1:8460-12171 GCA_964491425.1 uncultured Gammaproteobacteria bacterium | reverse complement strand
CCTCTTCTTCTTTTTGTAGAAGGAACACTTCCAAGTAACGATACGACGCTTATCTCGGTTGTCGGATCGCGATTCTCGACGGCCTACGGTCAACGGGCGGCAAAAGAATTCACCACTGCCTTTGCGAAGGCCGGGATCGGACTCGTAAGCGGACACGCGTACGGAATTGACGAGATCGTCCACCGAACAGCGATCGCTAATAAGCGCGCGAGTGTCGCGGTTCTCGCCTCGGGACACAACGAACTTACGGGACGTCAACGCGAAATCGCGAACGGAATTCTCGAAAACGGAGGGGCGATTATTTCCGAATTTCCTCTTGGAACTCCAGCTTTTGATTTTCACCACCCGATCCGAAACCGTATTATCTCCGGCATGTCTTCTAAGACCTTGATCGTCGAAGCGGGACTAAAATCCGGATCGATCATGACGGCAAATATCGCAATCGATCAGGGCCGAGATGTCTACGCGGTTCCAGGTTCGATTTACGCCCCGACCTCGGCGGGAACAAATTTTCTTCTTTCGAGGGGCGCGGCCCCGGCAATTTCCGCAAACGAGATAATCGAATCGATCGGCTTTGTCGTAGGTGGAACAACGGCGATTCCCGCAAAACCAACCGAAACCGATTCGAAAGAAGTGCGAGAACTCCTCCCCCTTCTCTCCCGCCAACCGACTCATATCGACGAACTTGCGAGAAAGGCGGGCCTTACCGCGCAAGAGATCGCCGTCGCGCTTTCCGAGCTCGAACTTTCCGGCCGAATTCACCAAATCGGCGGAATGTATTATATTCTTGTCTAACTATGTACTCCGGACTCTACGACGAGCTCTTATCCTTCGGGAACCTCGCCCCACTTAACCACAGAACCTCAAAAGCGGAGCTTGAGAAATCGATGAAGCGCACTCGCGCCTTCTTAAACGCGCTTGGAAGTCCCGACCGCGATCTTATCCTTGTCCACGTTACCGGAACGTCCGGAAAGGGGTCTGTTTGTTTTGCAGTCCATCAAATCCTAACAAAGGCCGGGAAAACCGTATTTACCTATCTCTCGCCACACACGACAAGCTTTAGCGAACGGTTCCTTCTTAACGATGGCCTCGTTTCCGAAGAAGTCATTACACGATCGACGAAAGAAGCAATCGACGTCTATAAAACATTTTTTAAAACCCATTCTCCGCTTTCGTTTTTCGAACTCGTTTCCTGCCTCGGACTTCTTATCGCGAAAAACGCGGGAGCGACGCACGCGGTAATCGAGGTTGGTATGGGCGGACGTTACGACGCAACAAACGTGATTCGAACCCCGGAGGTCGCCGTAATTACAAATATCGACAAAGATCACACGGATGTCCTTGGAAATTCGCTTAAACTTATCGCTTACGAAAAAGCGGGGATTATAAAAAAAGACGGTGTTGTCATTTGCGGAGAAGCGCGACCAGGACTTAAAGCAATCTTTAAAAAAGAAGCGATTGAAAAATCCGCCGCGCTCTTCTTCATCCCACCGTCCGCACCATCTCCTGAAATCTCCGATTCAGCCCGCCACCGCGCACACAACTCGGCCCTCGCGCTCCGCGCTGCTCTCGAGCTCGGAATCGACGAAGCGACTGCTCGCGAGGCGCTTAAAAACGCAAAACGCCTTCCCTGCCGATTCGAAACCGTGAGCACAATCCCGCTTATCGTTCTTGACGGTGCGCACAGCCCGGCAAAAATGAAAACAACCGCCGAATCGATTAAAACGCTCGGGCTTCCGGTTCATGTTCTCTTTGGCGCCGCGCAAAACAAGGACGTAAAGGAGATGCTTGCGCCACTTCTTTCGGTTTCGCAAACGATTTCGACAACGCGATTCTCCCTTCGTGAACGCGCGGCCCACCACCCGGAAACGCTTCTTAAACTTCTTCCAGACTCACAACGCGGGGAGTCCTATCTCTCGCCAAAAGACGCCCTTCTCGACCTCCGAAAAAAGCAGAAACTCGCGAAGAATAGCTTCGCGATCGTCGTGACTGGTTCGCTCTTCCTTGCTGGTGAACTACGCGACCTGTGGTATCCTGAGGCCGAAATCCGTAAACAAGCGACAAGCTACCCACGCAAATCCCTATGATGAAACTTCTAATCGTCGAGTCTCCAACGAAAGCGAGAACAATAAAGAAATTCCTTGGCGCCGGCTACAACGTCGTCTCGTCGTTTGGTCATATCCGCGATCTTCCAAAACGGGAAATGGGAATCGATTTCGAGCACGATTTTGCGCCAAAATATATCGTTCCAACGGACAAAAAAGATAAGGTAAAGGAACTTAAAGACGCCGCAAAACGCGCCGATGAAATCTACCTCGCAACCGACGAAGACCGCGAAGGAGAGGCGATCGCTTGGCATATTGCAAACGTTCTCGATATCGACCCGGCGAAAGCAAAACGGATCACGTTCCACGAAATTACAAAGTCCGCGATCGAACACGCGCTTGAAAAACCACGCCATATCGAGCAAGACCTTGTTGACGCGCAACAAGCGCGCCGAATTCTCGACCGTATTGTTGGATATGAACTTTCCCCATTTTTGTGGAATAAAGTTCAGCGCGGACTCTCGGCGGGTCGTGTTCAATCTGTCGCTGTGCGCCTAATCGTCGAGCGAGAGCGAGAACGACGCGCGTTTAAACAGGAAGAATACTGGAGTGTTGAAGGACTTTTTAAGCAAGCGGAGAGCGAAATTTTTGACGGGAAACTTGTGTCGGTCGACGGAAAGAAGCTCGACAAACTTGCGATTAAAACCGGTGAAGAGGCAAACGCGATTATCGCGCGCGTAGACGGCAAACCGTTTATCGTCGATAGCGTCGAGAAGAAACATGCAAACAAACAACCGCCAACACCGATTCGTACCTCGATTTTGCAACAAGAAGCGAACAACAAACTCGGAATGAGCGCGAAGCAAACGATGACGCTCGCGCAAAAGCTCTACGAAACGGGAAAGATTACGTACATGCGTACCGACTCGATGAATTTGTCGGAAGCATTCCTCGTTTCGTCGCAAGAGTATTTGCAAAAAACGTTTGGCGAGAAATACGCGGGCGGCAAGAAAGTCTACAAGACGAGCGATAAGAGCGCGCAAGAAGCGCACGAAGCGATTCGTCCAACCGATATCAACGCGACCCCGGAATCGCTTAAAACCGTTCTCGAGTCCGGTCAGTGGCGTCTTTACGATTTAATTTGGCGCCGAACGCTCGCTTCGCAAATGCCACCAGCCTCGATCGAACGCACAACGATTGATTTCACGGCTGATAACGTAACGTTCCGCGCAAATGGAAGTATGATCGTGTTTGACGGGTACATGAAAGTCTACCGAGGATCAAAGGAAACGATTCTTCCAAATCTCTCGAAGGGCGATTCGGTGAACGCCGAAAAAATCGAGGCAAAGCAACACTTTACGGAACCTCCCGCCCGCTACTCCGACGCGACACTTATTAAAGTCCTCGAAGAGCACGGAATCGGCCGACCGTCGACCTATGCGCCGACGATCGCTACGATTGAAGGTCGCGGATACGTAACGCGTGACGACAATAAAAAGCTTGCCCCGAGCGATATCGCGGAAATTGTGAACGACCTTCTCGTTGAGCACTTCGCCTCGATTGTTGATCTTGAGTTTACGGCGCACATGGAACAAAAACTCGACGATGTTGCCGACGGCAAACTCGAGCCGACTCCAATGCTCCACGAATTCTACGATCCATTCCA
>CAZBFR010000003.1:3726-8360 GCA_964491425.1 uncultured Gammaproteobacteria bacterium | reverse complement strand
CTTCTCGCCTTCCCGAAAAAAATCGGTGAGAAAAACGGAGAAGACATCGTTATCATGAACGGTCCTTACGGTCCGTACGTAAAAAATGGAAAGACGAACGTTTCGCTTCCGGAAGGCACGAACCTACTTGCGATTACCGACGAAGAAGCTCTTGCCGTGTTCGAAGGTGGCGCCGCCCTTAAGTCCGCTTCCGCAACTCCCCTTGCGGAACTCGGAACCGATCCTGAATCCGGTGGCGCAATCCAAGTTAAAACCGGTCGTTACGGCCCGTACGTTACCGACGGAAAAACAAATGTCTCCGTTCCAAAATCCGAGGACCCGGCAACCCTAACCTCCGAACGGGCAATCGAACTCCTCGCCAAAAAACGCGCAAATCCTTCTACTGGTTGGAAAAAAGGTGGCGCTAAAAAGAAAAAAGCTAGTGAAGAATAGTCTAAAAAGATCTACCCCTCGGGGTGGGTCTTTTTTTGACATTTACTGAAATATGTGGCAAATTAATACGTCCATTCTCACCCAGGACAAAGGAGCTCCCATGATCTCAAATGCCCGTATCCTCGAGATATCGGTACAGATCGACCGCGCCATTCGTGCGCGGTATTCCCAGCCCATTGAGCAGTCCGAATACCATAGGCTCGCCGGGTGGAAAATCACGTCACCAAAAGCTGTCCTCTACTGGGGAGTAGAGTACCTCGGCGACTACACGGTACGGATCATTATCGAGATCGCCGACGACAGCGAATCCGACACGTCCTTCGAAATGTCGGTCAGCTCCAGTCGCATGAACGATGACGAGATCCTGATTCAGCACTCATCTCCGTTCGCGGTCCAGCCGCTCAACGCCTACCAGAAGTTTATCGAGCAGGGGGAAGATATCAACGAGGATGATGACGATGCGGAAAGTCACTGCTTCTCATTCGATGTACCCCCAGATGATTTACGATCACACATCGACGCATTCCTCGATCAGGTCGACGTCCTGGTCGGATAAGCCACCTCGCGCACGCGAGCAAGGAGCCACTCTTGGCACTTGCCTCGGGTGCGCTCTTTGTTTTTACCCGCTAAATTAAACCACCACCCTACCCTTACCCACTACCCTTTGCACTTGAGACTTTGTCGCATCTAGGGCACGCTCGATTTGCAAAAATGCCTGTAAATTTGTATTTCTCGATCGTCGTAAATGAAACAGAGTCTCATCTACAAAACCACCACCTTTAGACACCTCCCATTTCTTAAATTGTACCCGGAATTTTCCTCCTACCTACCCACCCAGCCACTTCTTGCAGTTGTTACTTTGTTACAATAAGAAAACCCGACTTTTACAAAAGCCCCTGTAAAAACACCATTTCTAAAAATCCTTACTGTAACATAGTAACATCTACAAAAACACCTACTTTGGACACACTCTCTCATACATAAAACCTTCAAATCTCGCAAAAATACAGAAAACAGGCTAAGCTAAAATCATGTTAACGACAAAGGTCACAACGGACTTTGCTCTTCTTGAGGCAAAGCTTAATCCAGAACGGTATAGCCGGGAGGATATCGAGCTTGTCTCCCGCGCCTTTGAATTCTCAAAACTCTACCACGAAGGTCAAAAACGCAAGACCGGCGAGCCCTACTTTACGCACTGTTTCGCCACCGCCCTTAAACTTGCCGACCTTCGCCTCCCCGCCCAAGTAATCGCCGCTGGAATTCTCCACGACACCGTCGAAGATACGGAAGCAACAAGCGACGATATTAAGCGCGATTTTGGCGAGGACGTCGCGTCGATGGTTGAAGCGGTAACAAAACTCGGGCATATCAAATATCGCGGACTCGAGCGTTACGTCGAAAACCTGCGAAAAATGTTTATCGCGATGGCGGAAGACGTCCGGGTTATTTTTATTAAATTTGCCGACCGGATGCATAACATGGAAACGCTCTATGTTATCCCGGAAGAAAAACGCCGACGAATCGCAACCGAGGTGCTCGAAATCTACGCGCCGATCGCGAACCGTCTCGGAATGGGAGAATACCGCGGGCTGTTCGAAGACTACGCCTTTAAATATCTCCAACCGAAAGAATACAACTGGACGAAGCATCTTCTCGAGCAACGCGTAAAAAAGTTCGGGCCGTCGATGAACAAGGCGATGCAAGACGTCGAATCCGAACTTCGTCGCCACGAAATCACCCCGCAAAATATCCACGGCCGGATTAAGTTTTGCTACAGCCTCTACAAGAAGTTGAAAAAGTATGACAATGATATTAATAAAGTCTACGATATCGTTGCTCTACGGATCATTGTCGCGGACGTAACCGAGTGTTACGCAACGCTTGGAATTCTCCACTCGCTCTATAAACCGCTCGCCGGGCGTATTAAAGATTATATCGCCCAACCGAAACCAAACGGGTATCAATCCCTCCACACAACGGTTTTTTCGGAAGACGGCGCGATTCTCGAATTCCAAATTCGTACCGAGGAAATGCACGACGAAGCGGAATACGGAATTGCCGCGCATTGGCGCTACAAGGAAAACGCGCCAGAGTCGAAACAAGCGAAAAAAGTAAAGTGGATGGCCGACCTCGCGCATATCCAAAAGGAACTCCACCAAGAAAATTTCATGGAACGTCTCGACGAATTAAAGCTCGACATGTTCCAGGGCCGAATTTTCGTTTTCTCGCCAAAGGGCGACGTGTTTGACCTCCCCGAAGGCTCGACCCCCGTCGACTTCGCCTACGCCGTCCACACCGATATCGGAAACAAAACCTCCGGCGCGAAAATCAACAACCAAATCGCCTCGCTTGAATCCGAACTCCGCTCCGGCGACATGTGCGAAATTATCATGGATAAAAACCGTAAATATCCAAACGAATCTTGGGTCAACTTCGTAAAAACTGCCCATGCCCGCGTAAAAATCAAGGACGCCCTAAAGAAAAACAAACGCGGAATGCTCCGCTCCCTCCTCAACCGCTAGCTCTTAAGAAGCCGTTCGAGCATGTTTTTTAAATCCTGCCTCGAGTAAAAGTGTAACGTAACCGTTCCGCTATTTTCTTTCATTTTAATCACGGCCTTTGTTCCGAAATGATCGCGAAGCTCGGCCTCCATCGAAAGAATCGTTGGGTGACGATCGGCCGGTGGCTTTGGAATAAAGTGACCGGCGCGAGACTGTACGGCGCGAACGCTTAATCCGTTTTCTAAGATCTCTCGGAAGAGACCGTTGCGACGCTCAGGATTTTTTTCATTTAACAAGGCCATTGCGTGCGAACGCTTTAGCTGTCCTTCCATCACCGCGTTTTGAATTTCCGGTTCGAGCGACAAAAGCGCGAGTGTTAAGCGAACATGCTCCTTACTCTTCCCCATCTTCTCCGCAATTTGCTCAAGCGAAAGGCCGAAGAGATCCGCAAGCGATTGATACGCTTGTGCTTCCTCGATCGCGTTTAGATCGTGGCGCTGGATATTTTCGATAAGCGCAAGAACAAGTTTTTGCGGTTGCGTCGCCTCGCGTACAACAACCGGCACCGCCCTTAGCCCGGCCTCGAGAGACGCGCGAAGTCGGCGTTCTCCGGCGATAAGCTCGTAGCGTCCCCCGCCCAAATCCGTAACAACAAGCGGTTGTAAAACTCCGTGCTCTTTTACGCTTAAAACGAGATCCGAAAGTTCCCCCGGCGCGAAAAACTTTCGCGGTTGGTGTGGGTTTGGAACAATTGACGACGGCGCAACTTCTAAAATCCGAAGTCCACTCGCCTCCGCCGCCTCGACGGTATTCGCCGCCGGCGCAATTTTCGTCGGAATAAGGGCGCCGAGTCCACGCCCGAGCCCTCCTAATGGTTTATTCATAGTACTTCTTTTGTAATAAATTCTTGCGCAAGTCGCTCGTAGGCCTTCGATCCCTTCGATTCAGGATCATAGTGCACAATGCTTTTTCCAAAACTTGGCGCTTCGGCGAGTCGGATACTGCGCGGAATTACGGAGCGGAAAATCTTCTCCGGGAAATGACGATAGAGTTCCTCGAGTACTTGCTTTGAAAGTTTCGTGCGAGGATCAAACATCGTAATAACCGCGCCCATTACTTGTAGTTCCGGCTTAATCGACTGCCGAATAAGTTCGACGGTTTTCATTAACTGCCCGAGACCCTCAAGCGCAAAATATTCCGCCTGCACGGGAATTAACACGCTATCGGCAGCCACGAGTCCATTAATCGTAAGAAGCCCGAGCGACGGCGGGTTGTCAATCAAAATATAATCGTAGTCATTGCGCACTTCGAGTAACGCTTGGTGGAGTTTGCGCTCGCGGTTTAGCTCGCTCACAAGTTCAATCGACGCTCCCGCGAGATTTTCGTTCGCGGCAAGAAGATGGAGTCCGTCGTGGCTCGTTTTAACCATGACCTCTTTCGCGCGTCGAAGACCCGTCATGGCCTCGTAGGTCCCCTGAAGCTCGCGCGGATCAACGCCAAGTCCCGACGAGGCATTGCCTTGCGGGTCGAGATCGACAAGGAGAACGTACTTCCCAAGCTCCGCGAGATGCGCCGCAAGATTAACGCTCGTCGTCGTTTTCCCAACGCCTCCCTTTTGATTCACAATCGATACAATATGACCCATAGTTCTTCGCCATTATACCCTGCCCTCCCCTAAAAACAAAACAACGCCCGCAGGCG
>CAZBFR010000003.1:0-3626 GCA_964491425.1 uncultured Gammaproteobacteria bacterium | reverse complement strand
ATCGCCGAGGAAACGAAGGCTTGAACCGCAAATATGTCGAATCGGTATCCTTCCGTTGCCTTCGAACTCGCGCGAAACGCCTCGATCGGCCCCATCTTCTTATCGACGACAAGGTATGGCGCGAGCGCAAATCGACTCGCCCACATGTACCCAGGGATCACAAAGAGAATGAACCCGAACGTAACGATACACGCGAACATGAAAACGGTCGCGATAAACGAAAGAAGTGTTTCCATTTGTCCAAAGATCGACATAACGGAAAGCGGCTTTCGATCAAGCACCGTGATTCCAATCTGCAACCACCCGTGCGCGAAAACAACCATAAGCACCAACCCAAGTATCACGGCGAAGAACACGAGAAGTCCGCCAACAATGTCGCCAATCGCAAGTCCAATCATCGCGAGAAATCCAACCGGAATCCCGAGAAGAAAGTACGTAAGAAGCGTAAGTCCAAGAAGCGCCCAAAATCGTTCCTTAACAAGCGTCCAAGATTCTCGAACAAGCCCACCGAAGTGAAACTTCGGATGCATAAGATGCTCCATATTAAGCGAGGGCGCGGTAAACCGCAACGCGCGCAGCCTGCGCGATAATGACCGTGAAAATAATTCCGACAAAGAATCCGAGGAGTCCAAGAAGCGTTACGATTCCCGCAACGAGCATAAATCCAAGAACATCCCACTTGTGTCCGTCGGTCGCATGCGCGCTCGCCTTCATCGCGTCAAGCACGCCCATCTTCTTATCCACAATAAAGAATCGTGTTTGTGAGAACATGATCGAGAAAATCACACCCGGGATAATAAAGACAAAATATCCAGCCGTGACGATCAAATTAAGAAGAACGTCGGCGAGAAAAAGTCGTCCAGCGTCTTCAATATTTGTAAAGATCATGCTAAACGACACCGGCTTTTGATCGTACATATCAAGAAGTACCCGTAGCCACCCGTTTAAGAGCCAGTAGGTAACAAAGAGATAAACGACGAAGAATAGAAGACCGAGGATAAGCGAAACCGCCCCTTCTCCGTTAAACAAAACGCTGAAAATAATAAGCGGTACCCCTAGAAGAATCGCGGAAACAAATCCACCACCGAGGAATAGTAGAACATGCTCTTTAAGCATCTCCCAACCAACCTTAAGGGCGCCTCCGATATGAATCTTTGGCTGCATTAGACTTTGCATAAAAACAAGTAAAGAATTATTAGCTAGAGTATACCAAAATTTGACCAAAACCGAAAAATCCCGTATAGTTCGCCCGCGGGGTAGAGCAGCCCGGTAGCTCGTCTGGCTCGACCTCGAGATCATTTGCCATGAATACCAAGCAAAAAGGAGTCGTTTCCGAATATGCCGTCGTCTTAAAAGCGATGGAATTTGGATGGGGTGTTTCGACACCTCTAGGGGATCATTTGCCCTATGACCTGATTCTTGACCTCGCTGGGAAACTTGTAAAAATACAGGTGAAACACGCGTGGAAAAAGAAGCGATCAGGGACATATGCAACAGATAATCGCCGAACAAAGACAAACCGACGCGTGATGAAGCGCGAAAAGTACCGTCTAAACGATTTCGATTTTGCAGTCGTGACCCTTGAGGGATCCGACGTATTCTATATCTTCCCTGTCACCGTTTTTACTAGCTACGCTGGAGAAATCCAAATCGTAGAAGAAACCACGAGACAGCGGAAACCAAAAGCATTTCCTTACCGAAACGCTTGGCAACTCATTTCGCAATGGGCTGCGCAAGACGAAAGTCCTGCGTGAATTCTGTCAAACTCGGGGAAGCCTCCACTCGCAAGAGATGGTAATCCCGAGCCAAGCCTGCACATTGTGCAGGAAGGTGTAGAGACTTAATGGCAGACACCCGAAACGGTTAGGCCGTGGGTGAAGAGAAAGTCCAGACTCCAAACAGCGCTTGCGCTGGCGGTGAAAACCGTAGTAGCACGCATAACCAGAAGGTCGTCGGTTCAAATCCGACCCCCGCAACCAAAAATCCGTCTAGCGAAAGTTAGGCGGTTTTTTGTTTGTTTGGCGATTTTACTTTTTGGCTTATTTTAGCCGTTTTTAGAGCATTTTCCATTGACAAAAGCCGTTTTTTATGCTATAGTAATTCTCCGTTCCTTTAACCCTAGCGCCACTCCACGTGGCAACGGAGGCCCCCATGGTCCGTACCCTTGTCCATCTTGTCATCGGAGGGTGGATCGCCACCCTCCTCGTCGCCACCAGCGTGGCGGCGACATGGTGGTTCATGCAATACATGGGATGGCTCGCCTCGTAACGAGCCACCCCATCCGTGGGGCACTCGGGAACACTCTCCCGAATGCCCCCTCGATCTAACATCGCAAATTCTTGCGGAGTTTGATCGGGAGCAATCCCAAGAGCTTAAAAAGTTAACCACGCCTTAACAGGCAAAACCAGGAGTAAGCCACCATGGCCAAGACCCACACCCTGTCCTTCGTCATCGCGACCGCCCTCTTCGGGGCCTGCGACCCCGCCGATGTGTACAACATCACCGTGGAGGGCGACGAGGCCGACGTCAACATCGACGTCACCGTCACCCCCGCGCCCGAAGAGGAGACCGAGGACAACTGCGAACCGTTCGTGCATGAGCACAGCGATGTGCGGTTCAACACCGCATCGCGTCCGTCCGTCGAGTTCAACTCGACCCTGACGGGCTTCGCGACCGACATCCGTGACTCGCTGGACATCGGCGGCGCCTTCCACACGGTCGGCGGTTGCGGCAAGGGGGTCACGATCGAACAGATCGCGATCAACATCCGCGACCTCGAGAGCGTCGAGCTCCTGACCTCGACCGTGGCGACCGTCGTGATCGACGGGCGCGGGATGAGCGTCGAATGCGCGCCCGTCAGCCACACGGACGGTCGCGTCGAGTACTGGTGCATCATGGATCTCTCCGTCCAAGACGGCGAGTTCGATGTCCTGCCCGACTCGAACGGCGTACCGTTCCAGCTGGTCCTCGACGAGCTCCCCGAGCTCAAGAGCGGCGAGGAGTCCACGGTGACCCTCTACTACAAGTGGAGCGACATCGAGACCGGGAACGGGTACGTAGACGGCGGCGGATGGGCCGTGATCGACAGCGACAGCTTCGTGATCGACCCCTACTACGCCGACGAGTGGTGCTACACTCGCGAGCGTCGCCTCGCGGACAACGACGGCGACACCTACGGAGATCCGAACAACTACCTGTTCGTCGCCGTGTGCGATCCGTGGCAGGACGGCTACGTGGACTGGACCGAGGGTCGCGACGACTGCGACGACAACAACGCGGACGTCTACCCCGGCAACGGTTGCGAGTGACGAGAGTCCTCGCACCACCTGCGTGACGGCAGTCTCCGTCACACTGACCGCTGGCCGTGCTTCGTGCATGGTCGGCGGGTCACTCAATGAACATGAACCAAGTTCGTGTCCATCGAGGGACTCATTCCCAATTCACAATCCACGCTCCGGCCAAAAGCCGGTTTTGGAGCATCCGATGCGTTCCATCTCCTTCTTCGCCACCGTCGCGGTCACCTCGTTCTTCGGAGCCTGCGAAGGTCCCGAGATCGAGGACATCGATCCGACGAACGAGGCCGTCGAGTGGTACGACTGCGACACGATCGCGACGTCCCTCGGCGT
>CAZBFR010000002.1:0-33237 GCA_964491425.1 uncultured Gammaproteobacteria bacterium | reverse complement strand
CGCTCCTTGACGCGGCAAACAACATCTAGTTTTCCTCCTGACGATTGGGGATTTAGGTCCCCTTTCGCTATGAGAAAAGCGTTCTTCCTTCTCGGGCTGTTTCTTTTCATGCCAAAATTTGCCTTTGCACAGGTTTCGGTAGATGACACGGGGCTTACGACAACCGGTGTAGCGGTCTTTGGCCAACTCGGAGCAAACGCCTCGATCGGAACATTCGTCGGTGCACGTATTATCAATCCCCTCTTCGCCCTAACCGGCGTCGCCTTTCTTCTTTTGATGATCTATGGGGGATTTCTTTGGATGACCGCCGGTGGCCAAGAAGAGCAAGTAACGAAGGCGCAGGGGGTTTTCCGTAACGCCGTTATCGGTCTTGTTATTATCCTCGCCGCCTACGCGATTACGCGATTTATTATCATGGCCGCAACAGGCGGAGCGAATCCGACTAGCTAATACTATGAAACGATTTTATTTACTTTTGGGTGGACTAGCCTTCATTGTTCCCGCCAAGGCATTTGCTCAACTACGCGTGCAGGCAAATATTTTAGATGAATTTGACAAGGCGGGGGCTGCAGTTTTTGGTTCTGCTAACACCGCGCCAACGCTCGTTGAGCTTATCGGTAACGGTATACAAATAGCGCTATCGCTTCTCGGCGTCGTTCTCCTTTTCTATATTCTCTACGCGGGATTTCTTTGGATGACGGCGGGCGGAACGCAGGAAAAAGTACAACAAGCTCAAGGGATTATAAGAAACTGTATCATCGGTATCATTATCATTCTCGCCTCTTATTCGATCACCCTCTTCGTTGAACGAGCGCTCCAGTCGAGCGGACTAGCCGAAAGCGACGCTCCGGCGACCACGACACCCCAAACGCCTTAACGGCGTTTTTTGGTATAATCCACAGCGGGGGAAAAAGTCCTTTTTGTATTTTACGGATATGCTACAATAAAGCCAATTAACAATACCTATGAAACGATTTATTTCATTTCTCGTCCTTGGAATGGCCCTTCTTCTCCCCCTTGTTAGCACAACGCCGGTAAAAGCACAGGGTTTTGACGGTTTCGGAAGCTTTACGGGAGATATCGCCGAGGAGGGTGGGCTTGGAAGCGCCGATCTTGAAACGGTCGTTGGAAGCGGAATCCGAATCTTCCTTTCAATCCTCGGTATTATCTTCTTAATCATGATTATCTACGCCGGATTCCTTTGGATGACGTCTGGAGGAAGCGATGAAAAGGCCGGACAAGCGCAAAAACTAATGCAAAACGCAGTGATTGGTCTCGTAATCATCCTCGCTGCCTACGCAATCACAACCTTTGTGACCGAGGCAATCACCGAGGCCGGAATCGACGCTGGTACATAAGTAGCGAGAATACAAGAACGCCCCCCGACACGTGTCGGTGGGGCGTACTTTTTTTGTTCTAGACGTGCGCGGAACAAATCGCGCCTTGGGGTCTCAACCGCCCGCGAACTCGTAGGACTGGAACTGCTCTCGAAGCAGCGAGATCCCGTCCGAGTTCCACCTGGAAGGCCTTCCGGTCTTCCAGAGCTGGATCCGATTCGAGAGCAGGTTGTAACCCACTCCCGGAATGTTGACGTTCGGCTGGTTCTGCGAGAGCCGGTACATGGTCCCGGTGACCAAGTACTCACCTTCGCGCAGACCTGCCCCGTAGCAGATCTCGTTCGGGCCGAGGATACTGACGTGCTCGCCAGTATCGGTGAGAGCTTCCGCGCGGACGCGAGCTTTACTCACCTGCATCATCCCGTTCGGAAGCCTGGTGAAGACCGGGTCTCCGAAGAGTCCTGCTGGAGGCTCAAGAATCCAGACCACGTCTTCGCCGATGCGGGGCACCAGCGGTTGACGCAGTTGGTTCTCGAGGATGAATTGGCCGGGCTCCTCGTCCCACCCCGAGGGCTTTCCGCCCACGTAGCAGAACTTCGGATCGGCGTAGGACGCTTCTCCGACGAGGTCCTCGGGACGGAGGGTCTGTGCGTCGCAGGTGTTCGCGAAGAACACTACGGCCGCAGCGATGCCGATCAGGGTCCGGGGACCAATGAAGAGATCGTTCACGGGGCACCTCCCGCTTCCTCGCGGAGGATTTCGGCGGCACGGCGCCGCCGCTCCGCCTCTTCGGCCGCGATCTGGGCCGGCGTCTTCGCGGGAACCGCTGGGACGACGGGCGTAGTCGTGGTCTGGGCCGTCGAACCCGTACGAGAGGAAGTTGATCCCGAAACGGTCCGACTTGTCCGCGCCCGCTCTCGCGCGAGCTCGGCTTGGAGCTCGGCGATGCGTGCCGCCGCCAAATCCGCCGAACGCACCTGGTCGTCCCGGATGTACGCGATTGTCTGCGACGTCACGCACTCGGGACACCGCGGAGCGTAGACTCCGACCGGCGCCATTCCGAGACCACCTCCGACCACGGGCACGGTGCCCGAAATCGTGTTGGTATTACACTGCGTGCGCTTCGTCCGAAACGGAATGCCGAGCACCCGCTGTTCCTTCATGGTCTCCGTACAGACCGTCATGGTCTGCGGGGAACTGTTGCTCTGCGCCACGGCGACTTCCGTCGCCATGGCCATTAAAAGGACAAACGTCATGATTCGCATGGCTTTTAGGCCTCCAGTGAAAGGTTTCACGACTTTGCAAGATAGCAGAAAATCGTCATTTTGTCAACCCTGCAAACGTAACTTTTGGTTGACAAATCCTTGATTTTGTGCTATTTTTAAGCGTCGTACTTACTTTCGGATTAGCCGAATTTGGGCGACAACAGCCCTTTAGAATTCAACTCCAAGCCGTGCAGAGATGCACAAGGAGGCCCCAAATGGGTGCCGTCTCTATTTCAGAAGCCTTCGATCTCCTTACCAAGGCCGGCATCGGTGCCGCCGCAGAGAAGTACCGCGAGCGTGCAGAAAAGATTACACGCAACCTCGGTGCCGCGTCGATTGAGAAGGTCTATGACTGGATCCCCGACGCCATCGAAGAGATCCCGCTCGAACACGTCCCGCTCTTCATCGACTGGGTCGCGTTTTTCCTCGAGGGCCTGATCCCGAGAATCGCTGGACCGAAGTACCGAGTACTTGGATCCATGGCAACCTACGGGGTGCAGGGCGTACGAATGCTCGGCAGTGGTGCGGTCGTCGGATTCATCGACGCCGTCGCCAAAGCGAAGACCGAAAAGCGCAAGCTCACGGTCGACGAGTTCGCCGGATTCCTCGAAGAAGCGATGCCGATCAAGTACCGGACGATGGTCAAGGCTCCTCTCTTGAGGCCGGGTCAGTTGCGGTTCCTCATCGTCATGGACTACCTGATCGACCTGCGCAACCAAGGATGGTACAGGCGGATCGGATCGAGCCGCTGGTGGCGACTCATGCACCAGATCAGGAACGGAGCGCTGAGCCTCGAAGAGGTGGCGCTTGCGATTCCGGACATGTCCGAGGCCGAGTTCGAAGCCAAGATGGCGACACTGAACAAGTTTGAGAACATGACCGAGATCATGACGAGCTTGTACCAGAAGCGTCGGGACACGTCCTCCATGGATACTCCCGAAGGGACGTTGGCGCGCGAGGCTCAGAAAGCGAACAAGGACATCCTGGAGCCGGCCGATCGCAACAACTTCAACAACCTTCAAGACGAGGTCGAGCGCATGCTCGATGCTTGTCGAGGCGTGTTCACCGCGATCCGCATTCATGGGCCTCAGCCGAGTTTCCTGCAGTCGATCGCGATCACGGCCCAGGGCGTCGTGACCGATCGACTCCTGAACGCCGGTGGCGGGGAACGACTCGCGGACAGCGCTGACAACGTCCGTGACCTCATCTGGTCGTGGTACTTCTGGAAGCGCGCCGCACTCCCGCTCCTCATGTTCCTGGCTCCGTTTCTCTTGATGGGAGCGGGCCTCTCCATCTACGTCACAGGCCTCGTCGAAGTCGCGCACCTCCTGTTTGGATCCCCTTGGCTGGGTCCGTTCACTTCGGTGGCGATGATGTTCACGGGGTGGACGCTGTTTTTCCCGGGGCGGCACCTCTTCGGAGTTCTCGCACACCTCGTGGATGAACTGCGAAACCAGGTTGATGGCCGGCACTTTACGGGAACCACGCCCGGAAGCGTCCTCAAGTCCATCGTCCCCAAATTCGCTCAGGGGCTCCTCCCGGGCGGAAATGCGAACGATGCCTTGTCGGCGAAGGACCGCGAGGAGTGGCGATGGAGCAAGCCTATGAGGAGAAATCCTCACTGGCTGAGCGGCGGAGCGATTTACACCATGCTCGGGATGAGCGTCATCTACATCCCCATCGCGGTGCTCGTTCCGTCTGTGGTCATCGCCACCGTTCCAGGAGCAACCTTTCAGGGCATTCTCGCGGGTGAAATCGCGATCCTGATCACCGTACTCGCAACGGGAAGTGTCGCTTTTCTCGAGTGGTGGCAAACAACCGCGCGTTGGATGTCCTACGAGGAAAAGCGCCTTCAAAGCCTTGGCTTCTGGAAGTCGTACGCGTGGAAAGTTGCGTGGATGGGAACGCTCATCCTTTGTATCACCCCGCTCGTCCTCATCGCATCAGCGGCGGTCATCGACTCGGCAAAAGAACTGGCGGATCCGTACGTCTTCCCTTGCCCGACGACCGACAGGTTGCTCGAGATGACGCAGGAAGAGCGCCAACTCGCGATTCCCGATCGCGAGCACCGCGCGTACTGCCTCGAGACGAAGGTCGCCCCCGTCCTCACCGGCCTGTGAGCGGGAGCGGAACGTAAAGGACCGGACCGAGATTTCCCGCGAACGCGCGGGAGACTCGGCTCCGGTCCTCTTCATTTTCTAAATTTTTCCCTACTCCGCCATCCGTTTTTTAAAGAGATCGACGAAGGGGATTTTTTCAGGGTCGACACCGTTTAAAATGCCGAGATAATACGAGAGGAAACTTCCAAATTGGAGGACCTCGAAGGCCTCTTCAAGAGGAGAATCGCCTTGGACCGCGTATTCGACAATCTCCGCCCCTCTCTCCTCGAGAAGATCCGCCGTAATCGCGAGACGCTTCGCGTTTCGCGGATGGTAGTGCTTTGACGAAAGGATAAGAATCGCGAAGTGCTCGTAGTGACCGTCCGGAAGAAGGGTCCCTTCAAGATAATGGTGATTAAGCTCCGGAACGATATGATATCCGCTTAGTTGCTTCGCTGATTCGTTAATTTGATTTGAAAGAGTGTGCGCCGATCCTTCGAGATGATCCGCCGAAAGGACAACGATTTGTTTTCCATAAAGAGCCTCCGCAACCTGCTTTGCCGGGTTTTCTTTTATTTTAACTTCAAGCGCACAAGAATCGATCACTTCCTCCATCGCCGTAACCGCAAGTTTTGCCTTTTGCATCGAAAACTTCGTAAATCCCGCGCGATCGAGAAGTCCAAGAACTCCCGCAAGCGAGAATCCAACCCCTAGGCGCGGTTGTCGCGCGAGATCTCCCGGCACGATTAGGTAGTATGGCCATTTATGCTTCTTCGCGAGCTTTTCAAGCCCTCCCCCACTCGTAATAACAAGCGTTGGACATCCACGTTTCTTCACCTCCTTCGCCACCTCCAAAACCTCTTCCGTTGTCCCCGAAAAACTCGATAGAATGACGAGACTCTGCTTTCCGACGTGCGCCGGAAGACGATAGGTATTTACGAGCGTAAACGAAACCTTACAGGTCGCGCTAAGAATGCTTTTTGCGATATGTGGTCCAAGAAGCGACCCACCCATCCCAACAACGACAACTTCTTTCGCCTTTTTACACGCTTCAGGGATCGTTAAAAATCGCGTCCCTTCGACAGCTTCCTTTACCTGCTCGGGAAGGTGCTCAATCCCATAGGCAATATCGGTTTTATCGAACTTTTTAAAAATCTCGAGATCATTTAAATCATGCATAGCGTTCTTTTTGCTGGATAGCCTTTGTAATAGCGCCCCGCTCCTTCGCACTGCCAAAAATCACCGCCCCTACCGTTTTACCGTCCCTTTCAAAGACTTGCAAGGCGTCCTCTTCGGTCTTTCGGAGTATTCTCGCTTCAGCAAATGACGGATCCGTATCCCCGATAACGGTTAGCTCCTTTTTAAGGACATTTGTCGCATAGGAAGAGACAAGAGAAAACGGCTTCTTTCCGCCCGCCATATTCTCCGCGACAAGTCGCCCCTGCATTTGCGCATTCATCCAATTACCAAACACACGGTGCCGACCCGTTTCAAGATCAAAATATTCCGCGACATCTCCCGAGGCAAAAACCCCCGGAGTCTCCGTTTCTAGATATTCATTAACAAGAAGACCTTTTTTAAGGACGAGTGGGCTCCCTTCGATAAGCGCGCGCTCGGGATGAATTCCGATTCCAGCGCCGATCATTCGGCAAGGAATTGTCGCCTCGTTCGTAAGCGTAACCCCTTCAACCGCCGTTTCGCCGAGAACCTCTTTAATTTCTACCCCGTCGTGGATTTTATAACCCGCCTTTGTGACATGGGCTTTAATCATTTCCGAGAGTTCCGGTAGAAGCATCCCGCCAAAAAATCCTTTCCCTCGTAAAATAATTTCAAACGGGATCCCAAAGTGGGCAAAGATATTAATAAACTCAAATGAGATAAAACCCCCTCCAAGAACAACCGCCGTTCCGCCCGTTCCCTTAAGCTCTTCGCAGCGCGATAAAATCTCGTCGGCGTCCGCGAGCGTTCGAAAATAGACGATCCCCTCTTTTGCGTCAGGCATTAAATTCACCTCCCCTCCGGTCGCAATCAAAAGCGCGTCGTACGGAATCTCACGCCCCTCGCTTATCGTCACAAACTTATTCTTCGTATCGATTGCCGTAACTTCGACCCCTCGAAGCCATTCGATCCCCTCTTTTTGATACCAATTTTCCGCTTTTAAAAAAACCTTCTCGCGTGGAATAACACCCTTAATATAGTGGGGGAGGAGCACCCGCGAATACAAAGGCTCGATTTCCCGCTCAATAAGCGTCACAACCGACTCCGGACTCTTTTTCCGAAGCTGTTCCGCCGCCGTCACACCGGTAATACCCCCTCCGATAATGACAAAGTTCGCCATACTAGGCCTCCGGGTAAAGTTGTGTTCCATTTTCATCAATCACGGTAATCGCCTTCGTTGGGCAAGACTCTGCCGCCATAATAAGCGTCTCTTTTTCATCGTCGGTCATCTCGATTGTACGCTCGTAAGAAGGTCCCCCATCCGCCACACCATGATCCAAAACCTCCGCCTTATTTTCCTCGTTCATCACAAAGGTATTCGGGTCAATCGTAACGCAACTCGCCGCGCCAATACAGAGGTCAGGATCAACAATGATACGTAATTTCATACGGGAATAGTGTAGCATTTATTCGCTAAATCCAAAATATTTGTCGCGATAGAAACGGATAAGCTCCTCGATTGCGGGAAGTACCCCAGGATTTCCAACCCCCGCCTTTGTCTTCTTTTGGACGGCTTCAAGGGTAATCGCGCCCTCGAGCACCGCCTCTTCGATATCGCGATCCGTTACTTTCGACACCGGATCGATTACGCGCGCGGACTCGACGACAATCCGATCGAACTCCCCCGTTCGGCGAAAATAATCGTTAATCGCGTCGCGAAGGGCCTTATCGCAAAGAACCGAGCAGTGGAATTTGCGATTCGGAAGCCCTCCAAGGCGCTCCATAATCATTTGAGGCTTTACGTGGCGCGCCTCCTCAAGCGTCATCCCACCGTTTTCCGTAACAATAACGGAAGTCATGGACGTTGACGCAATCGCTGATCCACACCCAAACGTCTTCCATTTAAAATCCAAAATCCGCTCGGTTTCTTTATCAACCTTCATCCATACCCGAAGCTCGTCCCCGCAAGCCGGCGACCCAACCTTCCCCATCGCCGAAAACTCCCCCTCTTCCGGATCTCTATCGAGAAAATTTTGCGGATTAAAGAAATGATCCTTAACAGTATCGGTATAAAACCAACTTTCCGTCTTGTCGTGACTTACGACATCCCCCTTTGTTCCTTCCGTTTTCGGAGCCGTATAATTTGCCATACTAGAAATATTTTTCATCAACGCGGACAGGACTTATTTTACGCAACTTTTCAACGAGGGGCGGAAGGACCTCGAGTACATACTCGATATCTTCTTTCGTTGTCTGGCGCCCTAACGAGAAACGAATACTTCCGTGCGCGACTTCGTAGGGAACGCCGAGCGCGAGAATAACGTGGGACGGATCGAGCGATTTACTTGTACACGCCGACCCCGTCGAGACCGCGATTCCGTTTGCGTCGAGATAAAGGACAAGCGCTTCGCCCTCGACATCCATAAACGAGATATTCACGTTGTTTGCGAGGCGGTCGCGAGGACCGTTAAGGCGTGTTTTCGGAATCGTGAGGAGTCCTTCGATAAGTCGGTCGCGAAGCGGTTCAAGATGGGCCCGGTAGGCTTCGCGCTCCTCTTGTGCGTAGAGAAGAGCCGAAGCGAGCCCGATAATCCCGGGAACGTTTTCCGTTCCTGGACGCTTTCCTTCTTCTTGCGACCCTCCGAAATGAAGATTCTTAAGTTTTACTCCACGTTTTACGTAGAGCGCCCCGATTCCCTTTGGTCCGTAAATCTTTGAACCATTAAACGAGAGAAGATCGACGTGGAGTCGCGAAACGGAGAGGTCCTGCGACATTCCGGCCTGACACGCGTCGCTATGAAAAAGCGGAAAAGCCGTTTTTTGCTCCTCGCGATACGCCTCAATCCCCGCGCCGATTTCCGCAATATCGTGAATCACCCCGATTTCGTTATTCGCAAGCATAAGCGAGACAAGAATCGTATCCGGTCGAAGTGAGGCGATTACGTCCTTTGAACTAAGTCGCCCCTCGCGATCAACAGGAAGAAGCGTTACTTCAAATCCTCTTCGCTTCAATTCCTCGAGCGCCTCAAGCGTCGCTTCGTGCTCTGTTGTGCAAGAAATAACATGCTTCCCCTTCCCTTCGAGCCCGAGCGCCGCGCCAATAATCCCCATATTCACGCTCTCCGTCCCGCCCGACGTAAACAAAATCTCGTCCGCTCGCACTGACAAGACCTTTGCGATCCGCTCGCGCGCCGAGTCAACCGCGTCGCGCACCCGTTTCCCTGGCATATGAAAACTCGATGGATTCGCGTAAAAATCCGTAAAAAATGGCTTCATTTCCTCAAATACCCGCGGATCAAGCGGGGTCGAGGCAGAATGGTCTAAATACACAGAGCGCTTCGCGTCCATAGACGGCAAGCGTAACAAAAACAAGGGAAGAACTCAAGGCGCGCAAGAACCGAAGGAAAGAGCAAAGAGTTGGAGGTATTCCGCGTCCGTTTTCACTTTTAAAATACCGCGATGATACACCTCGGAAGCAATGATTTGATAGTTGCGGGTTTCTTTAACGGCTAAGAATGTTTTTTCATCTTCTACAATAATATCTTCCCCGCGCAAATCTTCGGGAATCGGACTCCCGTCAAGTTCAACCTCAAGAAGCGTGCGCTTACGCTTTACGGATCCGCCAATAAGATGGACGGTAAATCCGCTATATTTTACAGCGAAATAATCGGTTTTCGCAGGAAGAGCACGGTCGTGAGAAAGATGCTCTCCGTAAACGCCCCAATGTCCTTGTAAATAAAGAAGATCGTCTTGCTTTTCCGCGCGATCAAGAAACGCTTGCTCGTCGTTTGGATTTACTCGCTCAACGCTTCCGTAACGCCCGCGAAGATACCCAAAATAGAGTTCCGGCGTCGTTCGGTAACAAACGCCTCCGCCAATGAGCTCTTCGGGAGCAAGAACAGGGAGATTCTTCACCCCAGCGTCAAGAAGCGCATGCTGAATCGCCGTTTCCGTTTCATAGTAGCCTCCCTCGCCGATATGGTCGTAAACAACATGTCCCTTCGCATCAATCACAAACTGCCTTGGCCACCAGTGATTCGCGTACCGCTTCCACATTTTAAACTCAGGATCAAGAAGGACCGGATAGGTTATTTTAAGCGCCTTAAGAATACTTTCGACATGTTCTTCGTCGATTTCATAACTAAATTCCGGAGAGTGTACCCCGATAATTCGAAACGGAGTGTCCGCATACTTTTTCTGCCACTCTTGAATCCTAGGGAGCGTTCGAAGCCAATTCGTCGAGCTTGTTGTAAAAAAATCGAGGAGCACAACTTTCCCGCGGAGCGCTTTTAAGGTTGTTCGGTCGCCGATAAAAGTCGACCTTGGCGGGAACTCCGGAGCCATCGGCTTTGTTAATCTATGAAAGAACATAGAATCGTCCGATTAAGTAACCAACAAGCCCCGCTCCCCCTCCAACAAGAAGCATCTCGAGCCCGCTTCGTCCCGCGGAAACGCCAACAACCCGCCCCTTTACGGCTCCAACGATAAAGAGAAGGGCAAGCGACGCAACAACCGACGCCGGTATCGCAATCCCGAGAGGGAAAATAAGATACCAAAGGAGCGGAACAAGTCCTCCGAGTAAATAAAACACGCCCATGACAAGCGCGGAAACAATCGACTCTGAACGTATCTTCTTTTCAACGGCCTTCGAGCGCTTTTTTAGCGTCCCCTCCGCTTCACGCGCCGACTTCGACGAAAGATAGCTTCCAGCCCCCATGGAAATCGCTTCAACAGCGACAAACACAACCCCAGAGAGAACAACAATCCCCCGATCCTCAACACCAACCGCAATTCCGGTTACTGCGCCCATCGTCGAAACGAGACTATCTTCAATACCAAAAACAATCTCCCGGATTTGCGTGCGCAAAAATGATCCCCTGCCTCCTTCCATATCAAGCAGTATAACATAATCTTTGGTATACTAAGCGGGACGTATGCAACTTTCTGCACACTACACGCCCTACAAGGAGCCCGCCATCCTTACAATCGTCGGCAATACCTGCGCGCGGTTTATTTACGCAAAAGATCGAACGATCGAAGAGATAAAAAAGATCGACTGGACGGGAGAAGAAGGCGACCGAAACGCGTTCTTTACTCTTATCGCGGAAACACTCGCAAAACTTCTAAAGAAATCCCCGGGAGCGCTTCATCTTTGCGCAATCGAGATAGAAAAAGCCCCTCTCGCCGAGACGATCGAGAAAAAAACCGGTAAAAACGTTGAACGGATCATAGCCAAAAACCTCTCCTCCCTCCCGCTCGACGCAATCCTTCGAATTCTCCACGAACAGCACGGCGTTTAACCTTCCGTCTGAAAGAGGTGGTCAAATAACAACCTTTGTAGCTCAGCAAACTCTTTATCGTGAACAATAAATCCAAAAACGGTATCCGAGAATCCTAATACAGCAACACTGTCACCGTAAATGTACGTTTCATTTTTTAACGGCGCCAAACTTTTATTAACTTTTGTTTTTCGCAGTTCACGCTCGTCATATCGTTGCAGTAAATCCGCTCCTTTGGTATCTGCAGCCAAAACATAGGCCTTAATTCCTTTTCGGACCCTGGACTGAATAAAGTCGTCATGTGCGCTTGCCGAAAATACTTTTCGTTCGGCATTCTGATTCGTAAAAATTCGCACCTCTGATATATCACTTTGTAAAATATCCTGTGTAATTCGAGGTAATGACCCATTTCCGGAAAATGACTGTAAAGCAACTTTTGAATTATTCGTCCTATAGTTAACCAGTAATTCACCCAAGTTTTTATCGATATCTCGCGCGGTATCTGAAAATTGTTGCGCGTGATCTTTTAACAGATCCCCAATTATATTAGGTGGACTTGCCCAAACATGCTTTTTCCCATCGATAATATCCTCATTTAGTAGTCCTTCTGCTACGAGTTGTTGAACGGCCAGATAGGCAGAGGAACGATCCATGGATATACATTTTGCCAAAGCTCCAATTGTAGATCTTCCCGTATGAAAGCTTTGCAGATAGATCTTGATTGCATTTTCTGATAAATCGAGTTGTTTTAAGGCTAATTCAATAGATTCCATAGATTGTTTTTCAACACTTTTTAATAAATTACAACTATATTGGACTTTAATAATACTTTTTGTAGAATACAATTCTACAACAAATTGCCAACTGTTTGCAAGTTTATAAGTAAGCCTATAACTTACACCTGCGTTCATACAAATGGGCGCCATCCACTAACTCCCGAGGTTTATCGTGAACTACGAAACCCTTCTACGCGAAGCGTCAAACCCGCTGTACGCGTCTGACCAAGAATACCCGTATCCACTATCCTTTCCGATTCAGGACTCCACAACGCTTCGTCTCGCGGTTCCGGCCCTAGTAGCCGGCGTCACCAAGGAAGATCTGTTCCTTCAAGGGCCGTTCCTCTGTTGTCAAAGTCCCAACAGCCACATCGGCCCCTTTAGGCACGCCATTGATTTTCTGGTTCCTGACGGAACCGTTGTCTATGCTGCCGACGATGGAAGAGTAGAGGTGGTCAAGACAGATTCCGAACGATACGGGCCCACGTATGAGTTCGCTGATGACCTGAACTACATCACGCTTGCTCACACGACACGGCGAACACATCACCATTCCGGACCACCCGAGTATCGTCACTGGACGCAGTACTGCCACTTGGCGCGGGGATCCGAATGCGAGTTCGGCATCAAGGTCGGAGATTACGTGGACGCGGGTCAGCCCATCGCTCGGACCGGTAAGAGTGGTTGGACCGACCGAGACCACCTGCACTTTCTGGCATTTATGAGCGACGGTGGACGTGGGCAGTTCGGAGTCATTAGCCTGCGCCCTAGGTTCAAGTAATAGAACCGGCGACCCCACGCTAGCTGCTTGTCGACCGTCTCTGAGCCGCCCACCGAATCATCCGGTGGACGGCTCTTACTTATGTAATCCGAAGCACACACCCAAACTAATGAGCTCTTGAAAACTTCACCCAATTCTGTTACCCTCCTTGCAACGGCCACGTAGAAAAATGGTAATTCGGCGGTCTGCAAAACCGCTATGCGTGAGTTCGATTCTCACCGTGGCCTCCAAAAAAACCCGAGGGTTAAACCTCGAGTTTTTTCGTTACCTATAAAGATCCGATAGGTTTTAATAGTCTCCTTTTTAGAGCGTCCAGTCTACTAGAATTCTGTCTAACCAGTAGCTCCGCAAACACCTCGTCTAGTTTTTGAAAACGACTCTTACAGAAGTCCCGTAGAACACGAGCTCGCCCCTCTTTTGCACCATCAGTAGCCAAATACATCATCACCGCCTCGGCAAAATCTTCTATCTCACCGTTATCATTCTGTTTTGGATATCTCGTTTTGGCCGCGTATTTCGAAACTTCATTCCCATCTTCTCGCATGGCTTGTTTCCACTTTTCACCTGGATTCACCTTCCCTTTTAGGTACTTAGCGATAGCGTGACCCAATTCGTGGTAAATAGTTTCTCTCACGCCATCAATCGAGTGCCCGCTGTCATTAACATATGCTGACAAAACACGCCTCTCTGAAAATAGGGCTGATTCGGTCTTAAAGACGCCAGCTTTCTCGGTACTCTGTGGATGCACTTGGATTTCATCAAATACATCCATACACGGTGCCGGAATGGAACCCGCGACGCCATCCATAAACTCACCGGTCTCTAACGAATGATCCAGATAGACAGCATCATAAACTTTAACTTTCTTAGAAAGACCTAAATCAGTTCGAATACTGTACAAGTACTCGTGAGCTTTTAAACTTCTAGGCCGAGCAACGATCGCACCCTCCATTCCCGTTTCATGCTCTCGGATTTTTAGCATCCCTTTTTGGACCTCCACCACCACATATACCTCACCGGTACGCTGATTGATGACGAGGTCCCCTTTACCAGTAGTTTTCAAACTGTCCACGTCCCATCCCTGTCTACCAAGGTTTTCCGCAACAGATAGGCTTAGACTAACGGCTTTTCCAGCCGTTAGTCTTGTAATAGAAACCCGCGGTATCTCGACACCAACTTCGACTTCCGGTAGCTGATCGAAAATATCCTCCGCATATTTTCGCTTTGGAACCTCGGGACTTTTTGAAAATCTTTCTGGGGGCATATCTAGATTGTAGCAGTATAAACAAAACCCGAGGGTTAAACCTCGAGTTTTTTCGTTAGCCGATATTTGTGTTCAACGTGGTCGAACAACTTTTCAACAAGAAGAAAGGCGTCGAGATACTCCCAAAGCTGATCTTTGTGCGTTTCAATTGAGGAAAATGGTCTTGGTTCAAATAAATTTCTCCCAAATCCCGCTGATAAGTAGAGGTGATTGTGGTGGAAGCCGATACGAACGCTCGCCTTGTGCGTCACCCACCAATCATACAAAATAGCCATGAAGCGGGGATCGAGAATCTCGCGCGCCTCAACCTCGTCGGTTGACTTCACCTCAAGAAGTCTCTCAAACTCACCCCACTCGAGCGAAATCGTTTTAAGCGATCCGTAGGTACCCGATCTTCCAACCGGATCCGCGTAACTTACCGCCTTGCGTAAATAGGTCTCTCCGTTAAATGACCTTGAGAGATTAAAGGCGAAAAACAGCCCCATGAAATAATCTCTCTTTTGTTTTCCGCTCCCCGCCGAAGCGTGGAGTTCGGCGCAGTGAAGTGAGGTAGTCTTCGAAACAAATACATCGTCCGCCACAGCCCTGTTCGCTCCCGAGACACGATACAACCCCGACTCTTTTAAAAGCGTGTCGTACTTATCGTCTTGACCCGCGCGTTTCGCTTCGTGTTCCCAGCGATACGTCGTTTGATTCATCAGCCCCTTAATCACAAGGTCCTTGTACTTCGCTCGATACTCCATTGGATGCAAGAGATAGTACAAACCGGTCCCTGCGAGAGCCCCAAAAATACCAATTCGAATATCCCCCTCGTTCACGGCCGCGAACACACTCAAGGCAATTGCGATCGCTCCCCCTACAATCGAACCTATAATAATCGCCCGTCGTTCTTTAAGACGCAGTTCTTCAAGGCCCTCAAGTTCCCGCCTCAAGGAGGACTCCCACAACGCTTCAAACGCCTCCCGTTTCATAATAAACTACTCCTTCGCCGAAAGAATAATCGCTTCCGCTTCCTCAAGCCCCATTCCTTCCGCCTTTATTGTAAATTGATACTTTCCGTCCTTTCCTTGGAAGTAATATTTATCACCCTCTTTGAAAAATCCCTTTCCGAGATCGGTTGCCGTTGCCGGAATAATTCGACGCTCGCTTAAACGGATAACAGAAATTCGTACGTATGAATCTTTTTCATAATCCCCGTACTGTGACATGTCTGCCGGAATCTTGTCGTCTTCAAGGGTAACGATGTGTTTTTCTCCCGTTTGGAGGAAAATTTCCGCAAGGTCCTCCGTAATTGGAAGGTTGGTTTTAATCGGCTCGCCAAGTTCGCTATAAGGAGCTACCGCAATCCAACCCTTTGGAAGGTCAAAATCGAGGGCCCAGGAATAAGAATCATCCGCTTTTTTAAGGCATCCCGCTCCAAGAAGCGTAATGGCAACAAAGGCAATAAGGAGTTTTTTCATAGTCATTTCAATCCTAACACTAGTCATAAAAGGCGACAACCGCGCGGGTCCGTACCCCGAACTGCTTCGCGGCCGGCACGTCGTAGCCCATAAACCAGTCCACCCGACGCGTATACCGCGCGTTCATCCGGTCAAGAACGGTACAGCGCCCTAAGCCTTCGACAGATAGCGTTGTTCCAAGCGGAACGAAATTTGCCGCACAAATCGCCATCCCGCCCTCAAAACTCTTACAAATATCGGTTCCAGCGGCCCCGATACACGGCGTCGCGTCGGTCTGCCAAGGAACGGAATTATAGGCCGAAATCGACATTTTCCCGTATGGAACGATTGGGCGTGCCTCGGCAGGTGTAAGTTCGCCAAAGGGACGTGTCTCGTTATCCATCGCCTCTATTTGCAGATCGATCATCGCCTGCCCCCTAACCGGAATCGCTTCTTCCGCGAATACCGGAAAAATAAGTAATTTTACCAAAAATACGAGTACAACCGCTAAGAATCCTCCTTCAAGGGCCAAGGACAGATATTTGTGTTCCATAAAAAAATTCCCTTTCGGGAAGCCATGACGTTAACAAATATGGTCTTTTTTGTCAAAAATCCTTATACTCATTTTATCTATGAGACACCCCTCCTCCCAACACACCTTTAAACGCCACGGCAAGCGTTTTTCGAGCAAATTCTTAAGCGCCGTCTTCGTCCTTTTTAAAAAACGAAAGGGCGCCGACCGAAAAGCCTTCTATATCAACCTTATCCTCGGGGTCATCGCCCTCGGGCTCTTCGGACTTTTGGCACTTGTGATCTTAATGGCCTGGTACGCAAAAGATCTTCCAAATCCAAACCAACTTTCGATCCGAGACATCCCACAATCGACAAAACTCTACGACCGAACGGGCGAGCATTTGCTCTACGAGGTGTTTAACGAACAAAACCGTACCCTTCTTCCACTCCAAGGGGGGCTTTGTAACGACGATCCGGAGCTCACCCTTAATGCAGAGGGCGTGCCCGTCCAAGCGCTACAAGCGATTGTCGCAATGGAGGATTGGAAATTTTGCGACCACCAAGGAATCCGTCCCACAAGTATCGCACGTGCTGTGATTTTTGTTGGAAACCGCGGAGGTGGATCAACCCTTACACAGCAGCTCGTAAAAAACGCCATCTTAACCAACAAGCGTAGTGTTTCTCGAAAAGTAAAGGAGATCCTTCTTTCGATTATGATCGAGCGTCGCTACAGCAAGGATGAAATCCTCCAGATGTATTTTAACGAGGTGAGCTACGGGTCAAACTACTATGGAATTGAAACCGCTTCACAAAAATACCTCGATAAACACGCGTGGGAGCTTACTCTCGACGAATCCGCAATGTTTGCCGCACTTATCCAAAAACCAACAACCTATAGCAACAACACCGATCTCCTTAAGGCACGTCGTGACCGGGTCCTTGATAAGATGGTTGAGCACGGCTACATAACCGAAGAAGAGGCGGGTGAGGCAAAACTAAAGGAAATCACGCTTAAACCGCGCGTTGGAAATATCACTGCTCCGCACTACGTTCTTTGGGTTAAAGAACAACTCGAAACCGAGTACGGACAGAAACTTGTCGAGCAGGGCGGGCTTCAAGTTATTACGTCGCTTGATTACGATAAACAACTTGTCGCGCAGGAAGTCGTAACGGCTAACAAGGAGACGAAGGGTGAAGCCTACGGCTTTAATAATGCTGGACTTGTCGCAATTGATCCAAATAATGGTCATATCCTCTCAATGGTCGGATCCGCCGACTACTTCGACGATGAAATTGACGGTCAGGTTAACGTAACCCTTCGCGCCCTCCAGCCGGGATCGAGTATGAAGCCGATTCTTTACGCGGCAGGCTTTGAACGAGGCTACACGCCAAATACGATTCTTTGGGACGCTCCAACGACATTCCCGTCAACAACCGGACCGTATAACCCGCAAAACTTTACGCGAAGTGAGTTCGGGCCCATCTCGATTCGCAAAGCCCTCCAAGGATCGCTCAACATTCCTGCGGTAAAGATGCTCGCGCTTCTCGGAATTGAAAACGGCGTTGCGTTCGCCGAGCGCTTTGGCTACACAACGTTTACAGATCGCTCACGTATTGGTTTGTCATTTGTCCTCGGGGCAAATAACGTTATTCCGCTTGAGCATGCAAACACCTACGCGACGTTCGCTAACGACGGCGTACAGTTTGCCCCAGTTTCCATTCTCAAGGTCACGGATGCCAAGGGTGAAGTTTTGCAAGAGTGGAAAGAAGTTGAGGGAAAAAAGATCGTTGAACCAAATATCGCGAGAATGGTAAGTAACGTTCTATCGGACCACGCCGCTCGTCAATATATTTTCGGAGCCTCCGGAAACCTCTTAACGCTTCCGGGACGCCCTGTCGCTGCAAAAACCGGAACGACAAATGACAATAAAGACGCTTGGGCCGCGGGATATACGCCGTCGCTTGCAACCGTTGTTTGGGCGGGAAATACGGACGGTAAGCCTATGAAGAATTCCGCCGGAGGAGGCGCTGTCGCGATGCCGATTTGGAACGAATATATGCGTCGCGCACTCGCGGGAACCCCCGTTGAGAGTTTTATCCCTCCGCAAATTCCGGCAACGGGTAATCAAATGATTGACGGCGTTCTTCCAAGCCAACAAGTTGAGATCGATACGGTAAGTGGAAAGCTTGCGACCGAGTTTACGCCTGCGCACATGCGTGAGGTAAAGGTTTGCGGAACCTACCACAACGAACTGCACTTTATTAACCCGTCAAACCCTACGGGACCAGCCCTTCAAAACCCCGAGAACCACCCTTACTACGCGAACTGGGAGGCGGGTGTGCAAACCTACATCGCCGAACATAATGCAAACCTCAAGGAAGGCGAGGCCCCAATGGAAACTTGTGAGATCCCTACAGAATACGACGATGTCCACGTCCCACAAAACACCCCGGACATTTCGATTCGCTCCCCTCGCAACGGGGACTCGGTCGCACGTATCGTTACGATCGAAACACGCTCTTCCGCCCCTCGCGGAGTCTCGCGCCTTGAGTACGCGATCGACGGACTTTTCGTCACAACCTCACAACCTACCGAAAACTTCTCGTTTGAGCTTCCAACATGGGTTACCGCAGGGGTCCACACGCTCACCGTTACCGCCTACGACGATGTTGATAATAAAAACACGGATTCGGTTACGTTAAGTGTCGTCGAGGGAACGGGTGCTGTTCCTCCATACACAATCTCTAACCCGTTTGATAACCAAGTAATCGAACGTGGAGGAGATCCGTACATGATTATCATTGAAAGCCCGCAAAGTAGCGGGGTCGCATCCGTAAACCTTATCCTTACAAACCATGCTACCGGAGAGCGCACCTACCTCTACCAGGCCTCGGAGCCCGCACCAATCATTAGCGTGCCTTGGACGCCAAGCGCGGTCGGTCTCTACCTTCTCTCGACGGCGAGCTACACTCCACAAGGTCAACGAATCGACGGTTCTCCAATTCGCGTTATCGTCCGTGACGCGGTGCCGGTCCCGGAACCCCTTGAGGAGGCCCCGCCAACACCTCCAGCAGAATAAAAAAAGACCCCCGAACCGGGGGCTTTTTTATTGCCGAATAGGCATGATCAAGTAAATCTGACGACGGTCTTCGGGCATAACGCGAGGAACGAGGGTACAAGGGCGATCTTTATCAAGGACTCCAAGAACAAGCTCCTCCGCATCAATCGCATTCACGCCGTCGAGAAGGTAGCGATAGTTAAGAACAATGTTTTTTGCCTCGCCGTCGACAGGTCCGTCAATTCCAATCGTATTCTCTCCGCGGGCTGCATCCGCCCCCTGCAAGTCGATTCCGTCGAGGGATTCTCGGATCTTAATCGCGACGTCGTTTAGTCCGTTCCGTGAAAAAAGACTCGAGGTCTTAATCGCCTGCGCAAAATCCTTCTTCGAAAGGAGAATTTCCGTTTTCTTATCCTTTGGAAGGATTTGACGATAATTTGGATATTGCCCTTCAATCGTTCGACTCGTAACTTTGATATTCGCGTAGGAAAACACCATCTGCCCTTCTCCGAGGTGGAGGTCAACCGTTGGTGGTGCGTCCGGTTCATCTTGGTACATGGAAATGATCCGCAACACCTCGGCAAGTGTACGACTTGGCGCGATAACCGAGATCGGTTCCTTTGGACCTGACGAGACGCGAGAAACGACTTCGCTTAGGCGATAGCTATCTGTCGCGGCAAAGACTACCGACCCCTCGCCCTCCTCGAGGTGATTAAACGCGATATAAACCCCCGCGAGCTCCGGACGCGACTCGTTCGTCGCAGAAGCGAAGATGACCTGCGAGAGAGCCTCCTTGAGCGCCGTAATAGAAAGTCCAAATGTAACCCCACCTTCAACCGGTGGAACAAGCGGATAATCCGCGGACGGCATTCCCTTCATCTTCGTCTTCGTTTTTTTAGAAGCGATAAAAAGCGTATCGTCATAGAGATCGAGATCGACGCGGTCGTTTGGGAGGAGTGACACAACGTCAAAGAAAAGCTTTGAAGGAACGGTGTAACTTCCCTGCTGATCCACCTTTCCTCTTATTGAACAAGAAATGGCAAGCTCGAGGTTTGTTGTAACAAGTTGAATTCCCGAGGCGTCCGCTTCTATATAAACATTATTGAGAATTGGAAGATTAACGTTTTTCGTACTTGCCCTTGAAACGATTGCTAGCCCCCTTTGTAAGTTCTCTTGTGTACAGGATGCTTTCACAGTTCTTTATTTTAAATATTTTATATATAAGACAGTAATAACAGTAAGGGGTGTGGACGGAGGGGATAACGTGAACGGAGCTTGCGGGACGTGGGTTTTACGTGACGTGGCCTGTGGGCTCTTGGTGTAGTCGACCGTGGTACGAGTTGGGGAGAAGTTTTGAGGGGCTTTCAGCCTCCTTGATCTACCCTCTTTGTCCCCTTACTTACCCCCAGGGTTATCCCTAGGTCGCGTAGAGCTTTTGTTTGATTAATTCGATGTCTCGTTTTAGGGTTTCGCTTTCCGCAACCATCTCTTTAATCTTTGAGTAGGCATGCATTGCTGTTGTGTGGTCACGTCCTCCAAGTTCTTGACCGATTGATGGGTAGGAACTCTTCATTTCTTCTCGAAGAAGATACATAATAATTTGTCGCGGGAAGGCGAGGCGCTTTTCTCTGCTTTTACCTAGAACGTGGTCCATGTCGATATCGAAGTACTCGGAAACGGTGATAATAATCTGCTTTGGAGAGATTGTTTTCTTCATTGAATCCGATCCGTAGCTTGCGATAAGGGGTTTGATCGAATCAATCGTCGCTTTGAGGTTCTTAAATTGGTGCCAGGCAATGATTTTATTCAAGGCTCCTTCGAGTTCACGGACGTTTGATTGGATGTTCTCGCAAATATAGTGGAGGATTTCGCGTTCGAAGTGGACTCCTCGGTTAAGGCACTTTGCGTGGAGGATAGCGATTCGTGTTTCAAGGTCTGGGGCGCCGATATCAACAAGCATTCCCCATTCAAGACGCGAAAGAAGACGTTTTTCTAGGCCGGCAATGACTTTTGGCGCGCGGTCTGAGCAAATAACGATTTGTTTGTTTTCTTGGTGGAGAGCATTAAAGGTGTGAAAGAACTCCTCTTGGGTTCCTTCTTTTCCGGTAATAAACTGGATGTCGTCGATTAGAAGAACGTCTACGTTTCGGTAGCGATCCTTGAATTCCTTTGCCTTTCCTCCGCGCACTGCTTGAATAAAATCATTTGTGAACGTTTCACACGTTACGTAAAGAGCTCGGCTCCCCGGTTTTCTTCGAAGGATTTCATTTCCAACGGCGTGGAGGAGGTGGGTTTTTCCAAGTCCTACGCCTCCATAGATAAAAAGTGGATTGTAGGTTCCTCCTGGTTGTGCGGCAACGGCTTGGGACGCCGCGTGTGCGAGTTCGTTTTGTTTACCGACAACGTAATTATCAAATACGTAGTGGCGGTTAAGTCCCCCAGCCTTATCAAAACCCGTTCCTTCGGAGCCCGCGAAGCTTTCGCTCGTAAATCCGAGATCTTGAGCGGTCTCTTCGCTTCGTTCTGGGCGGATATCTAGGTAGACGTGTTTCTCGGTCGGTTGTTGTTTTTCAAAAATGACTGGCTCGGGCTCTCTTGGCCGTGTTTCGATACGGTACTCGAGTGTACGAATCGTTTGCTCGGTAATTGATTGGAGTGTTTGGAGGATGTCTCGATGGAATTTCTTCTCGAGCCAGGTTTTCGTGAACGTGTTTGGAACAGCGATGGTAAATCCCTGATCGGTCACATTCGCGATGAACGTGTTTCTAAACCAAGTAGTGAATTGGGCCTTACTAAGTTTGAGTTCAAGCTCGCCAAGGGCGGCTTGCCACAGTTCGTGGGTGTTCATAAGCATGAGTCGGGGAATCCCCTCCAAATTAGTGACGACGGGGTCATCATATACCACATATCCACAGCTCACAAGCCGGCCATTTGTGTGGATTTTGAGGATAACTTTGTGGATAAGTCGACTAAACTGTGGACAAGCGGGGGTTTGTTGACGGAAAAGGGCCCTAGTGCTATAGTCAGTCTACATTTTATGCCAAAGCGCACTTATCAGCCGAAAAAGCGACGACGCGCAAAAGTCCATGGATTCCGAAAGCGGATGAAATCAGCGACAGGACGCGTTGTCCTAAAGAGACGACGGGCGAAAGGACGAAAGCGTCTTACCGTGTCGGCTCGGCCAAGATAAAAGAAGGGACAACCCCTTCTTTTTCTGTTATTCTAGCGGTATGAAAATCGCAAATCACCGACTTCGTAAAACAACCGATATTGAGCGCGCCTATAAAAAAGGCCAAAGTGTTTACGATTCCGCGGTTGGCGTTAAGGTGTATCGTCGTGGAGATAGTGATCCTATGCGGATTGCGTTCATTGTTGGCGTAAAGGTAAGTAAACGGGCCGTAGAGCGTAATCGCTTGCGACGCCAGTATCGAGAAATTGTAAGGGAAATGATCCGTGAGCCGAAGGCGGGTGTTGACGTTCTCCTTCTTGTCTCGCGACCTTCGCTTGAATTAAGTTTTGCTGAGAAACGATCGCGCATTGAGAGTCTTTTAACGCGCGCGAAGCTTCTATGAACGCCCTTCGTCGGCTCGTTGTCCTCCCGATTCGCCTTTACCAAAAGACCCTATCGCCAGATCACGGGCTTCTCTCGGTCCTCTACCCGTTCGGCGCCTGTCGATTTTATCCAAGTTGTTCCGAATATACGGCCGAAGCAATTTTAAAGTACGGGGTTATTTCTGGGATTTTTCGAGGAAGTAGACGGATTCTTCGTTGTCATCCATTTGCAACGTCACGAATCGATCACCCGTAGCGCCTCGAGGTTTGTTTCGTCCGGGAGACTTAAGTGCTTTGTTTTTCCCGACATCCCGTAGAGAAAATGGATTGAGGTTTTAGGAATCCCCAGTGTTTTAGAAAGAAACTGAACGAGCTCCTTATTTGCAAGGCCGCGTTCCGCGGGCGCACGGAGCGCAATAACAAACGCACCCGATTCTTCGATTGAAAGAAGACGGGTGCGATTGCTTTTTGGTTTTGCGTGAACGGTAATTATCAGATTATTTGACCATGATACCCTTTAGGTATTCGAGTGCCGCCTTATTTTTCAACTGCATTTCGATATAGGCGCGGTATTCCGGAGAGTAAATTTGTTTCTTTACTTCGGCGTTTTCTTTATATCCTTCTGCGATTCGATCAAGTTCTTTGTCGAGCGTTTCTTCGCTTACGGTGATTTTTTCGCTCTCGATAATCGACTTAAGAACAAGGGAGGCTTTGATGCGCTCGAGGGCACCTTTTGTAAATTCGAGCTTAAGTTCGGAGATCGATTTTCCGATTGACTTTAGATATTCGTCGAGCTCCATTCCTCGATCTTTGATCGTGTGCTCGAGTTCCATCACCATCTTGTTCAATTCTTGATTGACAAGAAGTTCCGGAATTTCTTCGAAGGTAGATTTCGCGGAAATAGCGTCGAGAATCGCTTTATCTTGGCGAAGGGATTCGTCGTGCGTGCGTTCTGCAGTAATGTTTTCCGCGATTTTATCTTCAAGTTCTTTTGCCGTGTTTAGCCCAAGCGTTTTCGCGAAGGCGTCGTCAATTTCCGGAGCCTCGAGCTTGTAGATTTCGTTAATTGTCACATCAAAATCAACATCTTTTCCAGCGAGGTGCTTTTGGTAGTGCGTTTCAGGGAATGGAAGGGTGAACGATTTGACCTCTTCTTCTTTCGCTCCAAGGAGTTTTTCTACAAGTCCTGGAATATAGTGCGCTTCCCCCGTGTAAATTCCGTGGTTTTTTCCTTCGCCTCCCTCGAGAACGACACCACCCTGCTTCATTACAAGGTTTACAACTGTCTTATCTCCCTTTTCAAGCGTACTTCCCTTTTCTTTGCGGATTTCTTTTGTGCGCATCATTTGTAGATCGCGCTTTGCTCCCTCGATGAGTTCTGGGGTGGCTTTTGGATCCTCCTTCGTAACCGTCATTGATTTATAATCAGCGAGTTTAATTACGTGTGGGTAGAGCGCAACCTCCGCGGTAACGATAATATCGTTACCCGGTGCGAGAACTTCTGTATGAAAATGTGGCTGACCAACGGTCTCGAGGTCCTCTTTAAGCATCGCCTCGACAAATGCCGCGCGGATAAGCTCCTCGGCAGAGGCCTCAAGAAGCGCCATTTCTCCAACGCGTTGCTTGACCGCCTCGTACGTTGCCTTTCCTGGGCGGAAGCCCGGAATAGCGCTTTGCTCACTCATTCTTTGTGCCGCTCGCTTCATTCCCTCTTCAACGAGCGCTGTTTCGATCGTAAGAGTGATTTTCGCGGTATTGTTTTCCTTCTCAATGGTATATGACATAGGTGCCCCGAGTGTAGCGAGGTTTACCCCTCTTGTCAATCACAAATGGGTCGTATTTGGCGGGTAGCTTTACGCTAACTTTGGCAAAAAAGTGCAATTTTTGCCTTGACGATTCGCGCCCACCTTGTATAATGACCAAGCGGTTCTACCGCGCGCTATTATCCAAAAAATCAAATACATCGCCATTTCGATCCTCCTTCGACTTCTACGGTTGTCGCTTGTACTTAAGCCGGGAGCTTCTCGAATTGCGCGATTTTTTCTTTGGCCATTCTCCCTTTTATTTGGGGTAATCATTTCGCTCCTTGTCCCTGTTTATCGGCTCTTTTTGGGCGCTAGACGGTCGCTTCAACGGATTGCGCGTCCCGCTAAGAACAAAATCATGGTGTTTTTAACGCACCGATACGTGATCCACGTAATTGTAACGACGCTTGTTGGCGCGATTATTTTAATGAATATTGGAGCGAGTGACGTTAAGGCGGAGACGTTTGGGGAGCGAAGCCTAATGTATCAACTCGTCGCTGAAGAGAAGGCGGAGATTATTGAAGAACGCGCTCTAACCGAGGTGGAGATACTTGATCGAAATACGGTGCGCTACCGCCAAGATTATGCGTTCTCGTCGTTTGACGCGGCCGCCGGCGCTGTCTTTGTTCCAAAGGAGCAAACGTCGATCGTTGGCGGAAGCCCGGTTATTGCGATTCCAACCGCTTCAACGGACGATTCGAGCGCGCCTCGAACAAAAATTGAAACATATGTTGTTGAGCCGGGCGATACTTGTGGAGGAATCGCGGAGAAGTTTAATCTCGACGTAAATACAATTATTTGGGCAAATAATCTTCGATCAAGTTGTGTGGTGCGTGTTGGGGCGACCCTTACGATTCTTCCGGTTGACGGAATTACGCACCAAGTTAAAAACGGAGATACCGTTTCAAAGATTGCGAAAAACTATGGAGGAACGACTGAACAGATCCTAAGTTTTAACGGACTACCTGACGCCGGCTCCCTTACGGTAGGAGAAACGCTTATCGTTCCGGGCGGTAAGCCAATTGTCACGGTTGTTACAGCTCCTCGACCAAGTACAAGCGGAGGATCTTCGGCCGTAACCCCATCCCCTGTCGCTCCAAAGGTAACCGGATCTGGAACAATGACCTGGCCAACGGATCTTACGATTATTACGCAAAAATTCGGATGGAGTCACACCGGAATCGACATTGACTGCGGGTACACGAATAATAACTATGCGGCGGCGGACGGTATTGTAAAGTATTCGGGTTGGCGTAATGGCTACGGAGAAACGGTCGAAGTAGATCACGGAAACGGCCTCGTTACGCGTTACGCGCACCACGCTAAACGCTACGTTGTTGCCGGGCAACAGGTCGTAAAGGGTGAGGCGGTTGGACTTTGTGGAACGACGGGACGATCAACGGGAACGCACTTACACTTTGAGGTAATGGTTAATGGAAAGTTTATGAACCCGCTTTCCTACGTCCGTTAAAGATGGTTGCGAACCGAGGGCGATACTGGAGGGCTTCGAGGAGGTGTGTGTAGGAAACCCTGTCTGCGTTTGCGAGGTCGGCGATTGTTCGCGCGACCTTTAGGACGCGTAAAGATGCGCGACTTGATAGAGCAAGGCGCGTTGAGAGACGAGTATGCTCTTCCTCGAGCTCTAGAGGGAGTGGGCAGAGGGATTTAAGAAGAGGGGCGGAAAGTTCGGCATTCGTTGTAATGCCGACTTTTTTGTAACGAAACGATTGTCGTTCCCTGGCCGCGTTCACTCGTTCAAGGATAGCGCTCGAGGGTTCTTCGGACGTCGCCTTGTAAAGATCTTTGTGGGCAATTTTTGGTACTTCGACGAAGAGATCGAATCGATCAAGGATTGGGCCGGAAAGCTTTGACCGATAGGCCTCTCGTTTGAATGGAAGGCAAGTACAGGCGATTTCCCGATCCCCAAAGTAGCCACAAGGACAGGGATTCATTGTTGCAAGAAGTGAAACGCGTGCGGGAAACTCTATTGTTTGGTTTGCGCGAGAGACGCTCACTACGCCGTCTTCAAGCGGTTGGCGAAGGCCTTCGATTACCTCCCTTGAAAATTCCGGAAATTCGTCGAGAAAGAGAATTCCGAGGTGGGCAAGCGAAAGTTCTCCTGGTCGAGGGAGGGTTCCTCCGCCGAGAATTGCAGGAAGCGAAGCGCTATGGTGTGGGGCGCGGAAAGGGCGTTCTTGTATAAGTCTATCGGTCTCCTCGACGGCGGCGCGAAGCGTTGTGACCTCGATCGCTTCGTTAAACGAGAGTGGAGGAAGGATTGAGGTGCAGGTTTTTGCAAGAAGTGTCTTTCCAGATCCCGGGGGACCTGAAAGAAGCGCGTTATGTCCCCCGCTTATCGCGATTTCGAGCCCGCGTTTTGCAAATCCATGTCCTTTTACGTCCTTAAAATCAAGGTGACTACGCTCCACGTATCGTGTAGCTCTTTTTTCGCTTTCCTTGAGCGTTCCCGATTTAAGTGCCTCGACAAGCGCGCGGAGGGTTTCTACTCCGTAAAGAGGAACGTCGCTAACAAGCCCCGCTTCTTTCGTTGACTCTTCTGGAATGATGACTCCCCGACTCCCGAGCTCTTTTGCAAGAAGAGCGACGGGAAGTGTGTTTTTCGTGTATGCGAGCGTTCCGTCGAGACCGAGCTCGCCGTAAAAGAGGTACGGGGAAAGTGTTTTTGCGTCTAAAACCCCCGTCGCACAAAGGAGAGCGATTGCGATTGGGAGATCGAAAACCGGCCCGCTCTTTTTCATTGACGCTGGCGCAAGATTAATCGTGATACGCGTTCTTGGGAACGTGAAACCACTATTTACGATTGCAGAACGAACGCGTTCGCGGGACTCTGTGACCGCTACGTCGGGAAGTCCGACGATGATACATTTTGGAAGCCCTCGAGCACTATCTACCTCAACACGTACAGGAAACGCGGAAATACCAATAACCGAACAAGACGGAATAAAAAAAGAACCCATAATCGATAAGCGGGGAGCCTATTTCTTAGTGGGGGATAGTGCTATGGTAGCTTAGTAGGAGAAAAAGTCCAAGGAGGATGAGGATATCCGAGAAATTGATCACACTTCGAGAAAAAATAACGAGATAATCAATTGTAAATCCGTGGACGAGGCGATCGGTAAGATTTCCGAGAGCCCCAAAGATCATAAAAAGTGCGCCGACGCTCGCGAGAGGCTCTACGGTTCGTGCTCGTAGAGCGATACGGGCAAGGAAGAGTACCGCAACAATCGTTATCACGACAACGATTGGGAGAGGAATCGGTGCGCTAAACGCGACGCCGGGGTTTTTATAGAGTGCAAAGTCGAAAAAGGGACCGGCGGGCGACGTAATCTCTTCTAAATTATTGATTGCAAATTGCTTTAAGAGCCAGTCTGAAACGAGAATAAAAAAACCAGCAAGCGTAAAAAGGAATGCTTGCCGAGTTTTTTTATCGTTCTTGAGTAAGGGTTTTTTTACTAGCGACAGATGAAGTGGAGGTTGGACGGGCTCGAAGTCGGTCTTCGCTGATAAGTTCGCCCGTGTATTTGCAAATTCCGTACACGCCCTTGTCTATCCGATCAAGTGCCGTATCGACATCTCGAACTGCCTTTTCAAGTTCTTGCTGAACTTGAATATTGTTTGTGTAATCCGCGATTTCGATTGCATTTTCGTCCTCATCGTCCCCGTAGTCAGGAAAATGTGCCTCGTAAGCATTTGTTGACGAGTTCTTGTTTGAAAGGCGGCTAAGGGCGGCGGCTAGCTTTTCCTTTTCTTTCTGTAGGACGGTTCGCATTTCGGAAACGAATGCCTCGCTGTGAGCTTTTGTTTTTGCCATAAGGACAGGGTTAGGATATGGGTCAGCATAGCCTAGACGGCCTTCCATGGCAAGAAAATGGGTAAAATTTTAGAAAAAGAAAGAGGGCACGGTTGCTCGCGGCTTTTTCTAAGATAGGCCGGAGCGGTAGTGCCCACGACACGGTTGACACCGTTCGTGGTCACTGGGTTTTTACGACCAATTTCTTGATCGGAACAACGCAGTGGCCAGTCGGCGCGCATACCATGTAAAAACTGACATCCTACTCTACCATGAAGTGGTCTACGGGCCTTTGCGCGCAAACCTGATGTGTGTGCACCCCCAGTGCACAAGCATCACAGTACAGTAGTGGGATGTGCCCCGAACGATTGTCCCGAAAGCAGCTGACTTTCAGGTGTGGGATTCGGGGAACCTCCCCCGTGTCATGCCGGCGAACCCGGCAAACGGGAATTGTTGAAGGAACTACTATTAGTATAAACCTTGAACACAAATAGTCAACAACAAAATAGTTCGAAAATAAAGGGTTTTTCTAATGTGTGGACAATTTTTCTCACACATTTTTTTAATTCCTGTGGATAACTTATGCATATCCCACAAGTTATCCACAGTTCTTGTTAAAAACAGATTCGAAGACGTTTCTTGCTTTCTGCGAGTTCTTTGACGATTGGTGACGTAAATGATTCTGAATTGAGAGCAAAACTATGCGCCCTTTTAAGGCAAGCGCTCTTAACATCGTATGAAACAAGCTCTGGAGACGGTGGAATATTTGTAATTGTTGTGATTTCTTGGGTTTTTACGATGTAGATTGCGGTTGATCTGGCGCTAAACGTTATTGTAGTGATGTCCCCGTCGCTTGTTATTACCGGCTCGGTTCGTTTTCCGTTTACGTGCTCTCTAAAAAACCCATCTTCTGTTGTCAACGCCTGCGTAGACAAAACAGTTCGAGCGCTTAGTTCGGCACCTATCTCGATAAGGCTGTCCGTTTGTAGTATGGACGATGTTGTTAAATGGAAAAACGGACTTTCGCCAATTGATCCTGTAATAAGTCGGTAAGGACCCATGCCGTAAATTAATTCAGATCCGCTGGTATTACTTACCGCGGTCACAACACTGCCACTTGGTAAATGGGCAGAATTTGTCGTAAACGGAGTGCTTCCGGTTGACAAAGTAAGGCTCCCTCGTTTGAGCGTAACTCTTGATTGTCCCAATTCGTTCTTATGTAGTCCCTGAGAGAAGAGTGTGCGGAAAACGAAGGGCGATTTTGGATTATTCGAAAGTGAAATTGGAACGACGGTAATTGTTGTAATGCCGTCGTTCGTTTGTGCGACGAGTCCCGCTGTAACCGCTTTTGAAAGAATGGACTCTGGCGCGTGGTCGAGTGAAAAACCGACGAAGGCCCCCTCTTTATAGTGGAACGCAATGCTCTTTGCTCGCGTATCGACGAGTTCGTTGAGCGAAAATGGCGTCTTATCGATAGGTAGAGTGAGTGTATACGCGAGAGCCTTCGCACTTCGGGTATTTTTGAACGCGATCGTTTCGACTTGCTCGTCCGCTACGCTACTTATCGTACGAAGAGACTGCGTCAGGGCAAAAAACACGAAAAGAAATACGGCAAATAGGACTCCGGAGGCGAGACTAATCGCAAAAACCCGCCATTCTGTTTGGCGGGCCCTGCGCTCTGTAAGTGAAATTGAGAGATTGTCCATGTTATCTAGAGAACGGTCGTCGAGGTCCGCGCGGTCCTTGGCCTCCCTGTGGTCTTTGTGGCCTTCCACCACCTTGCGGTCTTCCGGCTGGTGCTCCGGTTGCGGCCTTTGCCTTCATTTCCTCGGTGTAGACGTTGCCTTCCGCTTGTTTCATCGACAAGTTGGTTCGACCCATGTCGTCGATTTCAATGACCTTTACTTTAACCTTGTCTCCGACCTGTACGATATCATCGACCTTCGCGACTCGCCAAGGGGCGAGCTCGGAAATATGCACGAGACCTTCTTTTCCAGGAAGGCATTCAACGAATGCTCCAAAGTCCATAAGTCGCGTTACCGTTCCTTCGAAAAGCTCTCCCGCTTCGATCTCCCGGGTCATGTTGTGGATCCAATCGAAGGCTTTTTTCGCCGACTCTCCGTTTTTCGCGGTGATCATAACGAGTCCTGATTGTTCGATATCGATCGAAACAACACCGGTTTTTTCAATGATCTCGTTGATCATCTTTCCTCCCGGTCCGATCACTTCTCGGATCTTTTCCGGATTAATCGTGAGGCTCGTGATACGTGGAGCGTTTGGCGAGAGTTCTGCTCGTGGCTCGGCGATTACCTTTGCCATCGCGTCAAGGATTGAAAGACGCGCGGTGTACGCTTGTGTAAGGGTTTGCGCAATGATTTCCATTGTTAATCCTTCGGTCTTTGTGTCCATTTGGATTGCGGTTACGCCGTCCTTTGTTCCCGTAATCTTAAAGTCCATTCCTCCCTGGCCGTCTTCCACGTCTTGAAGATCGGTAATAACGCGGTAGGCGCTTCCGTTTGAAGCGAGTCCCATCGCGATACCCGCTACCGGTTTACGAAGCGGAACACCGGCGTCCATAAGGGCGAGGGTTGAGGCACAGGTTGAGGCCATCGACGATGAACCATTCGAGTCGAGGACTTCGGAAACGACGCGAATCGTGTACGGGAAGGTTTCCTTTTCCGGAAGCATTCGGCGTACAGCCTTTTCGGCGAGCGCTCCGTGTCCAATATCACGGCGAGACGCTCCTCGAAGCGGTTTCGCCTCCCCCACCGAGAACGGAGGGAAATTGTAGTGGTGCATGTAACGCTTTTCCCCAACGAGCTCCATTCCGTCGAGCGTTTGTTGATCTCCAGGGGCTCCAAGTGTACAGATCGAGAGAACCTGCGTGCCTCCGCGGTTGAAGTGACCCGATCCGTGAACACGAGGAAGGATCCCGACGTCGATTGTAAGCGGTCGAATTTCTTCGATTCCTCGACCGTCGATACGTTGCCCCTTCTCGATAATGTAACGCGAAGCCTCCTCTTGAACGAAGTCGTAAATAAGCCCTGTCGCAACCTTAATTTGGTCCGGAGTCCATCCCTTTTCCGTAAAGTGAGCAATTGTTTCCGCTTTAAGCTGATCTTTCTTTTCATTGCGTACGGACTTCTTTGTAATAGGCGCCGAGAAAAAGAGATCTGCCATTCGCTCGCGTAGGAACGTTCGAGCCTCGGCGATAAGCGCTTCTTTTTCTTCGCGTTTTGCCTTTTCAGCGTCATTTTTTGGTGTAAGAAGATCCTTTTTCGGCTTTCCAACTTGTGCGCGAACGGTCTCGATAAGTTCAATTACCGGCTTGAGCGATGCGCCTCCAAGCTTGAACGCTTCGAGAAGTTCGTCTTCCTTCGCTTCATCCCCCTCCATCTCGATCATCACGATTTTTTCCGGTGTACCGGCAAGGTCAAGATCAAATTTTGTTGTGAGGCGCTCGGTGTAGGTCGGGTTGAAAATCCAGTTTTCCGAAATCTTCGACATACGCACCGCTCCGATCGGTCCATTCCATGGAATATCGCTGATATGGAGTGCCGCTGATGCTCCGATGAGCCCGAGAATATCCGGGTCATGTTCTTCGTCGAACGCAAGAACGGAAACAATGACTTGTACTTCGTTCTTAATACTTCCGTTAAAGAGTGGGCGGATTGCACGGTCAATAAAGCGCGCAACAAGAACCGCTTCGTCGGTCGGTCGACCCTCGCGCTTGATAAAGCGTGACCCCTTAATTCGTCCCGCCGCGTAAAGCTTCTCTTCGTACTCAACCATGAGCGGGAAGAAATCCATATCACGGGTTTCCGAACTCATAACCGCCGTCGCAAGAACGACCGTCTCACCCATCTGTACAAGGACGGACGCGTTTGCGGATTGCGCAAATGCTCCCACCTCAATAATCAATTCTTTTTCCCCTACCTTTGTTGTAAATCGTTGTTTTTCCATATGTGCTAAAAGCTTAATCGTTTCGATCGTCCTTCTTCCATTTTTTCAATGGGTTCATTGTCGTCATGTTCTTCGAGGAACATTGCGTCGTCTCCACTGTACCCCGTCTCTACCTTCTCTTGTTTTGGCGCGGACTTTCGTCTTGGTGCTCGGGCCGGCTTTTCCCCTTCCTCTCGCTCGTCTCCCCGCTCTGGAAGAAGGAATCGCTTCTTGTCCGCCGAAAGGTTTGTGTAGACGTCGACGCTTTCGATAAGGGCACTCGAGGTAGACTCTCTAAACGACGCTGTGTGAAAAATACGTCCTCGGCCGCGTACGTAGTCTGCAAGCGGAATAAAGTCACCGTCCCCCGACACAACGACGACAACGTCGAGCATGTCGATCATCCGTACAACGTCGATCGTAAGCCCAACGTCCCAATCCCCTTTCTTATTTCCTCCCTCGAACTCTTGGAGATCTTTTGCCATGACCTCAATTCCATTTTTACGAAGGGCGTCAAAGAACGGTGTCTCCTCGCCTCCGGGCGTCGCGACCGTGTAGGCGATCGCACGAATAAGTTTCCCAGGGCCAACAACATCCTTTACGATATTTGGAAAATTTACTTTCCGGTTAAAAATATTTCGGGCACTGTAGTACATGTTTTGTACATCGATAAAAACGCCAACGCGTCGGTCTGTAGCTATAAGCATAGTTTTTTAAAAAAGAGAGAAACCCGCGCTAGGCGGGCTTCATTATTAAACAGTTTTTGCAACTCGAAGTCCGAGATCCTCGACAAGTACATCGTACGCCTTTTGGTCTTCGCGTTCAAGGTACTTAAGGAGTCGGCGTCGCTCGACAACCTTCTTAAGGAGTCCTCGTCGTGAGGAGAAGTCCTTTTTGTGCATGCGTAAGTGTTTCGTAAGGTCCTTCACTTCCGCGGTCAAGATTGCGATTTGGACTTGTGGCGAACCCGTGTCCTTCTCGTGAGTCTTGTATTTGTCGATGAGCTTTTGCTTTTGTAATTTGCTGAGCATAGGTTGATTTGTTCATCCGTGCCTCCGAGAAACCCGGGCTCATTTGGGTCTCCAAGGGGACGGCTAAGTTATATGCGGACTATAGGGGATTTTCATGTCCCCGTCAATCCGAGCCTTTGTGCGCGA
>CAZBFR010000001.1:0-40698 GCA_964491425.1 uncultured Gammaproteobacteria bacterium | reverse complement strand
AGATAGACGTGTCGGTGTCTGCGGATTCCGTAATAGTCCCCCCGCCACCAACGGTTGGGGCGGTGGAGTCGCCCGATTCCAAGAAAAGAGTATACAAAGCACCGGCATTCGTCGTATAAGTATCATTTGTTCTAGCTCCAACAAAAAGATCTTTTACACCATCATCGTTAATATCAGCACTCGCGACTCCCGATCCAAATTGATCACCGGAAGTAAACGTTGCCGTGAAATTTCCAGCAGTGTCGGAAATCTTGCGGTAAAACGGAGACGCGTCGTCCGGCGTCCCGTCCGTATCCATGAAAAAAACATAAATTGCACCGCGCCCAGAAGCTCCATCATCATCGTCCGATGCGGCAATCACGATATCCTCAATACCATCTCCATTAAGATCACCCGGCCCATCAACTGCTTTACCAAAGTTGTCATAGGTATCCAATGCCGTTGTAAAACCGGTTGTCGCACTTGAAATTTTCGCATGATCAACCGTATCATCAAGCGTCCCGTCCGCATCTAAAAACAGTACATATACCGATCCTTTGTAACCACCATCCAGAACCGTCCCAACCGCCAAGTCTACTATTCCATCGTCGTTTAAGTCGCCAATGTTCGCGATCGAGTTACCAAAAGCGGCATTGTCCGCAAGAACTGCGGTTAAGCCACCCTGGTTATCTGTAATAGTGCTGTATGGCACGGAGTTGTCGAGCGTTCCGTCTGTATCAAAATAAAGAATGTAAAGTCCTCCGCGCCCCGTGCCCCCACCAGCAATCGAAGGAGCGGATGCCGCGACGTCCTCAACGCCGTCACCGTTCAAATCCCCGATTCCCGCAAAACCACTAATAGTACTAATCCCGAGCGAAGAATAGGTCGATTTTGTCCATCCGGCACCGCTTCCGGCCGTTGCGTCGAGCGTTCCATCCGCATCGAGATAGAGAACGTAGTATCCGAGCGAGTAGGAAACGATTAAGTCCGTAACGCCATCATTATTAAGATCTCCAATGTTTCCGATTGCAAGCCCAAAGTTATCATTATTTGAAAACGTTGCGGAAAAGCTTCCGGCAGTATCGGAAATTTTCGCATAACCGGTCGTATCATCGACCGTTCCGTCCGCATCCATGAATAAAATAAACACCGCTCCTCTGTTGGAGCTCGCCCCACCGTCATCGTCAAAAACCGAACCAACAGCCAGGTCCTCAATTCCGTCCCCATTTAGATCTCCGATCGAGGCAACGGCATTTCCAAATTGATCAGCAGCGTCGAGTGTACCCGTAAAACCTCCGACGTTCATCGTTATTTGTTGATAACTAGACACCTCACCCGTTGCAAAAAAAGCTTTCTTCCACAAAACCATCGACGTAAATGTAAGCGTCGCAACAAGGAGCGCTATTCCCGTCGCTTTTACCGCCTGATAATTTGATTTTTTCATAGTCCTCGCTAATTTTATTGTCTTCAGTATAACAAAGATCGAGCCACTCGCCTGTATATCGCTGGGGAAAACCAAAAACCGCCCGGAGGCGATTTTTAGGTTGCTTGCTTTTCTTTTTTCGTTTCTTCGAAGGCGTAACGCTGCTCCTCAAGGAATCTCTTTTGATACTCGTTAAGCGGCTTGCCACTATGAAGGACTCCCGTGATATAGCGAAGATAATCGTCGATATCGTGAACCCCGAGTGTCTCCTCGGCGTGACCCTCGGCGGAAAGAACGGAGGCGCTTCCCGCTTCGTCAACCGAAACGGACCCCTGCCGAATAATGAACTCCTTTTCATCTCCCGCGCTCTTAACGAATACTCGGGAGTAAAGAATCGTCCCGACAAGCGTTGCGTGATTTGGAAGAATCTCCATTCGCCCTAAATCCGTCTTCAATTTCAACGACTCTACTTCTCCGTCAAAGAGAATCGCCGTTGGCGTCCGTAGAGTTGCGTGAAATGTCTGCATATTATTTCGCCTCCTTCGCGTGTCGCTCAAGGACTTCGTCAATCGTTCCCGCCATGTAGAAGTGTTGCTCCGCGATATGATCAAGTTCTCCCGAAAGGATCATCTTGAATCCACGGATCGTCTCGTCGCGAGAAATGTAGACTCCCGGCGTTCCCGTAAACTGTTCGGCAACGAAGAAGTTTTGCGTTAAGAACTTTTGGATCTTTCGAGCACGCTCAACAACTTGCTTATCCTCGTCGGAAAGCTCGTCCATACCAAGAATCGCAATAACGTCTTGAAGTTCCTTGTACTTTTGGAGCGTGAGCCGAACCGAGTTTGCGATTTGGTAGTGCTCTTCTCCAACGATTTCCGGCTTAAGCGCCTGCGACGTCGAATCGAGCGGATCAACCGCTGGGTAAAGCCCCATACTCGCAAGTTTTCGCGAAAGGGTAATGTTTGCGTCAAGGTGAGCGAAGGTCGTCGCCGGTGCCGGGTCGGTCAAGTCGTCCGCTGGAACGTACACCGCTTGGATCGACGTAATAGAACCCGTCTTTGTCGACGTAATACGCTCTTGGAGCGCCGCCATCTCGGTCGCGAGCGTTGGTTGGTATCCTACGGCCGACGGAAGTCGTCCAAGAAGCGCCGAAACCTCAGCTCCCGCCTGCGTAAATCGGAAGATGTTGTCGACGAACATCAAGATATCGCGTCCTTCCTCTCGGAATTTTTCCGCAATCGTAAGTCCGGTCAACGCGACGCGCATACGCGCACCTGGTGGTTCGTTCATTTGCCCGAACACCATGGCCACTTTGTCGATAACTTTCGACTCTTCCATTTCTCGAATAAGATCATTTCCCTCACGCGTTCGCTCTCCAACTCCCGCAAACACGGAGTATCCACCGTGCTTCATCGCAACGTTGTGGATCATTTCTTGCATGATAACCGTCTTTCCTACTCCCGCTCCTCCGAAAAGCGCGATCTTTCCTCCCTTAATAAACGGAGCGAGAAGGTCAACAACCTTTACTCCTGTTTCAAAAATTTCTGTTTGACCGGAAAGCTCCGAGAATTTCGGTGCTGGGCGGTGGATTGGCCAAAGTTCAGGTTTCTCGATCGCCTTCTTTCCGTCGATCACTTCTCCCGTAACGTTAAGAACGCGTCCCAAAACATCCTCTCCAACCGGTGTAACGATTGGTGACATTGTATCGGTCACTTCTTGCCCGATCGACAAACCGTCGGTTGAGCTCATAGCGATCGTACGAACCGTTCCGTCTCCAACGTGCGCTTGCACCTCAAGAATAAGAACTGGTTCCGTTCCTTCGACGCGAAGCGCCGAGTACTTTTGCGGAATATGACCCTCGAAGAACACATCAACAACGACGCCGGTGACGCGTGCGATAATTCCCTTTGGGTTAGACTTCGAATGTTTCATAGGTATTTTGGCTAGACATGGCCTCGTTTGCCGAAGCGAGCTCGGAGAGCTGGCTCGTAATTGCGCTTTGTCGCGCTTTATTTAGTTCAATCGTGAGCGTAATAACTCGATCATCGGCCGCTTCCGTTGCTTTTTTCATGGCGACCATTCGGCTCGAGTATTCCGTCGCCTTGAGTTCGTAGAAGGCTTGGAGGAAGATCCCTTCGATCATTTGATTTGCAATCTTCTTTGTCGCCTCCTCGATTCCCGGTTCAAAGAAAGACGCTTCTTCGAGCTCCGCATGCTCTCTTGATCCAAGCGGAAGATAGGTTCGGGCATTCGTATGGAACACGAACGGGTTAACGTAGCTCGGGGCGATTAAGATTACTTCTCTTACCTCGCCCGACTCCCACGCCTCGAGAATCGCGTGGATCACCTCGAGCGCTTCAAACGTTGTCATCTGCTCCTTAAGCCCCGCGAAACTTCCGATGGTCGGGATCTTCGCGACTCTCGCGAACTCTCCACTTTTCTTTCCAACCGTGAGGAGGAGTCGCTTCTCTTTCGGAAGCGCGTTCCAAAGTTCGTGCTTCGCGAGCGTTCGGATTAGACGTGCGTTCATCGCTCCGCAAAGCCCCTTATCGGAGGTCATGAGCACGAAGAGCGTCTTCCCTTCCGCGCGCGGTTTCCCGAAATCGGTCTCCGCAAGCGTCGCCCCGCAAAGCGCAAGCGATTTCTCGAGCGCCTCGGTGTATGCCTTAACGGCAAGGGAGGAGCGCTGGAAGGTTTTCATCTTACTCGCGGCAACAAGTTGCATTGCCTTCGTAATCTTCTTCGTGCTCTTTGTCGCCTTGATCTTATTTCGAATTTCAAGCAGTGACGCCACATTACTTGGTTAGTGCTTTCTTGATTGCGTTTGTTAACGCTTCCGCGATTTCATCCGTCAATTTCTTTTCTTTCTCGATCGACGCAACAAGATCCTTCTCTTCCGTTTCGATCATGGAGAGAACATGTTCAAGCATCTTCTTTACCTCGGATACCGGCACCGCATCGAGGAATCCTCCCGTCGCCGAGCGCAAAATGACTACCTCTTGCCAAAGCTTCCAAGGCTTATTTTCCTTTTGCTTCATTGCTTCAACAACGCGCTCTCCACGGGTCAATTGCTTCTTCGTCGCCTCGTCGAGTTCGCTCGCGAACTGCGTGAACGCCGAAAGCTCGTAGTACTGTGCAAGATCGAGTTTTGCTGAACCCGAAACTTTTTTCATGATATGGGTTTGGGCCGAACCTCCAACGCGCGAAACCGAAATACCGATATTGATCGCCGGCTTAATTCCACTATTGAACAAGTCGGACTCAAGGAAAATCTGTCCGTCCGTAATCGAAATAACGTTTGTCGGAATATACGCCGAAACGTCGTTCGCTTGCGTCTCGACAATCGGAAGCGCGGTAATCGATCCTCCGCCGTTTTCCTTATTAAGTCGCGCCGAACGCTCAAGAAGTCGTGAGTGGAGATAAAATACGTCTCCTGGATACGCTTCTCGACCCGGTGGACGTCTTAGAAGAAGCGAAAGCTCTCGATACGCAACCGCGTGTTTTGAAAGATCGTCGTACACAACGAGTACATCCTTTCCCTTCCCCATGAAATATTCTCCAATCGCCGCTCCCGCGTATGGCGCGAGGAACTGCATAACCGCAGACGACGAAGCACCGGCTGAAACAACAACCGTGTAATCCATCGCTCCGTGCGCCTCAAGCTTTCGCACAACGGTTGCGGTGTTTGACTCGCGTTGACCAATCGCAACGTAGACACAAATCATGTCCTGTCCCTTTTGATTGATAATCGTGTCGAGCGCAACAGCGGTCTTTCCCGTTTGTCGGTCTCCGATAATAAGCTCGCGCTGCCCTCGTCCGACCGGGATCATCGCGTCAATCGCTAAAATTCCCGTTTGCACCGGTTGCGAAACTGGCTCTCGGGTCATTACGCCCGGAGCAATACGCTCAAGGGGCATAAACTCGTCTCCCTTAATCTCGCCGTGACCGTCTTCAGGAGCTCCAATTGGGTTTACAACACGTCCAAGAATCGCCTTTGAAACATTGATTCCAAGGAAGTTTCCGGTCGTGACAACCGCCTGACCTTCCGTTACCTCAAGGCTTGTTTGAAGTTGAACGGCGTAGGTGTTGCGTCCGTCAAGTTGCATAACGAGCGCGTCAATTCCCGCCTCTTCAACATGAACAACCTCTCCCATCCGAAGACCAAGGAGTCCGTAAATATGGATAACGCCGTCTTTAACCGATCGAACGATACCCGCCTTCTTTTTTGTTTCGCGCAAATCCGCCGACTGAAGCGCCGAATCAAACGAGGCAAAAAATTGTTTTAATGATTGTTCACTCATACTATGAAATAACCTTGAGAATACTTGTTAACCTCGCACGCCAACTATCGTCGACCAACTCTCCGTCGTAGAACCGCCTCGCTCCTCCAAGGAGCGCCCGTGACACTTCGACCGACGGCACTCCGACTCCCTTCGTATCCACCTTCTCATCAATCGGCCAAGCCGTTTGGAAGATTGGAGAGTCCTGATTCTTCGCCGACAAGAGAAGTTGTTGGAACTCGCGATCGAGCGATTTTTCGTACTGTGGCCCCGCGTCTTCGAACTTTTGCATTGCCCTACCAAGTACCGAATCTTTCGAGCGGTAGGACCGAATCGCGTTCAAGTCCTTAAGAAACGCTTCGAAAATCTTAGACGACCCGGAAAGAAGAACGGCACGCTCGATAATCGATCCGGACTCCGCGAGAAGTCCTCCAATAAGCTTCATCTCCCTAATAAACTCCTTATCGTCAATCGAGAATGCAACCTTTCGAAGATTGCTCGGATAGTCTTTCGCCATGACCTCCGCCACCCGTTTTTCACGCTGTGCTTGCGGTAACGTAAAGTACTCCGCGTCTTTTATCGCGTTCCCAAGATCCAGAGTCACCGCACGAAAAATATCCGTTATCATATTAAACCTTCGCAAGTCGCTTCCAACTTTCGTCTACGCTCTTCTTAATCTCCGCCTCCGAAACTCCACCTTGAAGCACCGACGACACAACCGCTCGTACGCGCTTTAAGATTTCCTCTTCGGAACCCTTGATTGTATTTTTCATTGCCTCTTCAACCGCTTTATTCGCGGCCGCAAGCATTGCATCTCGTTGCGCTTGCGCGTCAGAGATTAATTTTTTCGCATCGTCCTTCGCGAGCTTCTTTGCCTTTGCGATACGCGCGTCCAGCTCCGCCTCACGGGCGCCTCGAAGACTCGCCTCTTCAACCGCCTTCGATTCAAACTCTTTTCGAAGTCGCTCGGCCTCTTCGATATTATCGCGAATAACGTCGCGTCGCTTGTCGAGCATCGCGAGCAAAGGTTTATACGCAAATCGATAAAGAAGCGCCATCAAGATACCGAAGTTCACGATATACAAGACGACACCCTTAAGATCGATTCCTAAATTCGCGAGTGCTTCCATAAAACGTTAGACAACGAAGAGAATGATAAGAGCGATAACGAGCGAATAGATACCCGTCGACTCAGTAATCGCCATAGCGACAACCATGTTTGGGATCAATTTATCCGAAACGGATGGATTACGTCCGATCGCTTCCATCGTTTTTCCACCAACGAACCCTTCTCCGACAGCCGGACCGATAGCTCCAAGACCCATCGCGATACCTGCCGCAATAACTTTTGCTGCTTCTAATTCCATAATATGAATTAATGAATAATGAATTATGTGAGTAAACACTCCGCTCTTCGTCCAAAAAGACGAAAGGCGCAGGGTTCACTACGCTTGCGCTGGCTCCGTTTCGGCGGGCGTCGGCGTCGCTCCGTCAATCGCCCCAGCAACGAACTGAATTCCAAGCATTGTAAACACAAATGCCTGAACGAATCCTGAAAAAATGCTGAGAAAAATAAACGGAATAGGAACAATGACGGACGTAAACACGGCGAGCCCGCCGATAACAGCGATCATAACGTTTCCCGCAAAAATGTTTCCAAAAAGACGGCAAGAAAGCGAAATCACCTTCGCTAGTTCTCCGACAATATTTAACACACCGATAAAGAGATCGATAACCGCCTGAAAGACTGCGCCAAGCGAACGCGCGCGAAGAAGAGGACCTATCGCGATAAAGTTTGAAAGATGCTTCATCGGTGAAACGGAAAGTGCGAGAACATTTGAAAGGACAAAAATGATAAGTGCGAGAGCAACCGTTTGCGAAAGATCGGAGGTCGGTTGACGAATCGCGTCAGCTCCACGATAGGTAATCTCAAAAAGTAGTGGGGCAACTCCAATTTGGTTTGCGAATGTAATTAACAACATCAAAGTCATGAAAAACGGGAAGAATGTACGAGCTTTCTTTTTATCCCGAAACGCGTTCTCGAGAAGTCCAAGTAGAAACTCCGTAACAATCTCAAACAGGCTTTGAAGACGCGAAGGAACGAGCGTCGCTCGAGAACCGACAAACACAAGAACAACAACCATGACAAACGAAACAATCAAGGCACCTATAAAGGAATCTGTGATCGGAAAGCCAAGAACCGTTGTATAGATTGTGGAAGGAAGAGCAAATTCCATATTAGTGCTTTTTCTCTAACGCGCCCCCGTAATTCGTCTTTTTTAAGGCCTTTATGATTGTAAATTGCGAAAAAGGGTACGAAACAAGGACTGAAAGCGCTATTAGAAGCGGGATATCATTTACAAGGCGACCAATAAGGTAGCCAACGAGAACAAAGAGCCCGACGGTCAAGAGTGTTGACCCAAAAACGATAACTCGTTGCTTCCATGTAAAGATTCTCATAAACGGGGTGATTATGCGGTTTAATCTATTTCCTGTCAATGCTTTTCGCACAACTTCGCCTTATTTTTCGTGCAAATTTTAGCGAGCCGTTCAAGTCCCCGACCCTTGACAAAATTTTTTGAGATGCAGAAAGCCCGCCGGAACCTTTCGGTCCTCGGCGGGCTTTACGAACGAATGAGCGAGCTACTCGAGCTTCGCCTTCCTCGCACGAACGGCGTCGAGCTTCGCAACGAGCTCGGCTTCCTCGGCCTCGAGACGAGCCTTCTCCTCGGCGACCTCGCGCTCACGGGCGAGGATCGTCTCGGTGAGCTTGGCGGCCTCCGCGAGCAAGGCGTCGCGGTGAGCGATCAGCTCGGCGATCGTGAAGGTCCGCTCCTCGCCGGAGTGGACCCGGCCCGCGATCGCGAGCGCCTCGTCAGCGAGAGCCTCGCGAACCTCGGGGCGATCCTTGAGAAGACGCTCGAGGTCCACCATCGGCGTCGAGTCCTCGGCCACGACCACCGGGTCTTCGACGACCGGGTCTTCGGTGACGGGTGGCGCTGCAGCGGGAGCGGCCTTCAACGACGTACCCGCACGGCCGGACTGGACGTATACGCCCTCGACGACCTCGAACTCGTACGCCTCGAATCCCGGCACGCACACGGCGACGTCGTTCTTGTGACCGTCGCCCCACTTGAGCGCACGGCAGAGCGCGTACCCCTCGAACGGTCGTGGATCCTGCCGAAACCCCGTGAACACGACCTTCGCGGTCGAGAGGGTGACCCCGTGAGAGCAACACGGACCCTCGAGCACCTCGTTGTAGTTCCGGAACGGGGTGTCGAACAGGCGCTGTTGCGCCGTCCGAAACAAGTCGTACATCGGACGCCGGATCTCGCGCCGTACCCGCGCATCGATCTGCTCGATGTGCCAAGACACGACCGGAATCACGGTCTCGAAGCCGACGCGACCCTCCGGCGCTTCGATTTCGCGAAACACCTTCGAGACGACTAGCCGTCGACAGAACTCGATGACGGGGCCGGTACCGGTATCGGCTACCGGGATCTCGAACCGATCTCCCGAACCGAAAAACCCATCACGGATGAACTCGAACGACATCAGCTCGGCGAGGGTGAGGAACAGGAGCGCCCGCTTCGGGATCCGCTCCTCTCGCACACTCTTCGCTTCCCCGGAGTCGCCGACCACGACCTTGAGATCCGAGTTCACCTCGACCATCTCGCCCGTGATCGCCGTGTTCACGAAGCGCATCACCGGGGGAACGATCGGCGGGACCCCTCGCGACCGACGAACGGACCGCGGAGCGAATCTCACACCCATCTTCTCGAGCTGTTCTCGAACCGCAGACTCGACGACGACGAGCCCGGACCCCTCCTCGCGAACGAACCCCTCGTTCAGAAGGAACGCCTTGAGGTTGCCGACTTTCGGCTTCTCCTTGTACTCATTGTCGACCCGCGCCATCCGCCCCTTGAGATCGTTGAGGGACCCGATCTGCGGGTCGTTTGCGAGGTCACGGAGAACCTTGTCGAGGGCCGGAGGCTTGTTCGAGGTCAGGTTGTACCAAGACCCCCTACGCGCCGTGGACCCACCCACGGGACTCGAGCTCGCGCTCATCACACGATTTGCTTGCGCTTGCATGACTACTCCAAAGTACGATTTTGTCACCTCGATTCACCACGAACCGAGTAGATAAATTAGCTTAAAATTGCAAAAATGTCAAACGAGTACCCTTAGAACCCCCTCATATTTACAAATCCCCCTCCCCGTGCTATCCTTGGCCGGATTTACAACTTTATGCCTGATATTCGAAACATTGCGATTATTGCCCACGTTGACCATGGAAAGACAACCCTCGTTGACGCCATGCTTAAACAGTCCGGAACCTTCTCCGAGCGAGAAATTATCGAGGAGCGCGTCATGGACTCAAACGAGCTCGAACGAGAGCGTGGAATTACGATTTACGCAAAAAACACCGCGATCAATATTGATGGTCAAAAAATTAACATTGTCGACACCCCTGGACACGCCGATTTCGGAAGTGAGGTTGAGCGCGTGCTTCGAATGGTCGATTCCGTTCTTCTTCTTGTAGACGCGTTCGAAGGACCAATGCCACAAACGAAATTCGTTCTTCGAAAATCGCTTGCCCTTGGCCTAAAACCAATCGTTGTTATTAACAAGATCGACAAACCGATGGCGCGCCCTGAAGAGGTCGTGAACATGGTATTTGATCTTTTCGTTGAACTTGGCGCGACCGACGAGCAACTCGATTTCAAATATATTTTCGCGATTGCTCGCGAAGGAATCGCAAAGCTCGACCTTGCGGACGAGAGCACGAGTCTTAAACCGCTATTTGACCTTCTTCTTTCGGAAGTTAAACCGGCAAAATCGGAAACAACGCTCCCAATGCGAATGCAACCGGCAAACCTCTTCTACGACGATTATATCGGCCGACTTGCCGTTGGACGCGTTTACGAAGGAACGATTAAATCCGGAATGACCGTTACGGTTATCGATGAATCCGGAAAGCGCCGAAAAGAGAAGATTACAAAACTCTTTACGCACGTTGGACTTAAGAAAGTCGAAGTTGAATCCGCCCCAGCGGGAGACATTGTTCAAATCGCCGGAATCCCGGAGATCACCGTAGGAGACACCGTCGCCGAAAAAGAAGACGCTGAACCGCTCCCACGTATCGCGATTGACCAACCGACCCTTAAAATGGAACTTCTTGTAAACAACTCGCCGTTCGCTGGACGCGAAGGAACGTACGTTACCTCACGCCAAATCCGTGAGCGTCTCGAAAAAGAACTCCAAACAAACGTTGGACTTAAGATCGAAATGCCGGAGACCTCCGAAGCGTTTATGCTCCATGGTCGCGGAGAAATGCACCTTTCGATTCTTCTTGAGCAAATGCGCCGTGAAGGATTTGAAATGCAAGTTGGTCAGCCGGAAGTTGCGCTCAAGGAAGAAAACGGACAACTTCTCGAGCCGATCGAAATCTGTGTCATTGACGTTCCGGAGGAATCGCAAGGAACCGTGATTGAAAAGCTTGGACGCCGAAAGGGAGAAATGAAGAACATGTCGACCGAGAACGGCTACACCCGTCTCGAATACGAAATCCCTACGCGCGGACTTCTCGGCTACCGAACGGAATTTTTGACCGACACAAAGGGAGAAGGAACACTCTCGCACCAATTCCTTAAATACGGACCACACAAGGGCGATATCGACCGCCGAAATACCGGTTCGATCATCTCGGGCTTTGACGGAAAGACGACCCCATACGCCCTCGAAGGACTCGAGGACCGCGGTACACTCTTCGTCGGACCTGGAGAAGATATTTACGAAGGAATGGTCATCGGTGCTTCATCGAAGGAGAACATGACCGTTAACGCAATCCGTGAAAAGAAATTGACGAACATGCGATCAAGCGGAGCGGACATGGCCGTAAAACTTACCCCACACCTTGATATGAACCTCGAACGCGCCCTCGAATACGTCGATAAAGACGAGTACGTCGAGATTACGCCAACGAAAGTTCGTCTCCGAAAGAAATTCCTAAAAGAGCACGACCGAAAACGCAACGGCGTCGCCTAAACAATCGCTCCCCTTCCCGGGAGCGTTTTGTTATACTAGCGCCAGTATGCGTTTCACAAAATACTTACCAGACCTAATCGGACTCGCGATTCCTATTTTTGGTGTGCTGTTTTTCAACTGGAACGCCATCGTCTTACTTTCGCTTATTTTCGTTGAGGCATGCATTCACGCTCTAATCCACACAGCAGGCGTACTACACGAGCTCTATACAAAGAAAAAGATTGATCCAGTGTACATATATATCTTTGTTTTATTTGGAATAATCGTCTGGTCTTTTGTCGTCTTTTACAAGGAATTTGCTCTCACGCCCAAAGAACTAACGGTTCTATTTAAACAACTCGTCATTCCTTCCCTACTTATCGTCACCCTTATAATCACTAGGTTACGTAAACCCTTCGAATGGGAGCGATCGAGCCTCCACCTCACCATTTCCACAGTTGCATTGATTGCCAGCCTCACCGCGCTCGGCGCACAAATCATACAAACTCATACCGAAAAGTCCGTCGCTCTACTTATCGTTATCATACATACTCTCGCTCACTCCTACGCCAATAGAAAAACGAACTGATATACCTCCCCACCTCTTTGCAATCACCTCGTCCGGGATTCGTTTGCCGTATATGCGCCCGCGGAGGAGTTCAACCAAAAACGCAACGGCGTCGCCTAAACAAAATTCCCGCCTCTATCCGAGCGGGATTTTTGGTGCAAACAAGGTTTTAAGCTCCTCTTTCTTCTCCGGATGCAGCTTTGCCTCGTAAAGTTTTGGTATAATTTCTTTTTCAACAAAACCTCCACCGATCGCGATATCAATAAACTCTTCAAAGTCGACCGGCTTGAGTCGAATTTTTTCACCGGCATCTAAATCCATGTCCGCGACTCTCTTCAATCCTTTTGCAATGAATGTATAGACGGCCCATTCAATTTTTGTAGAAGGCTGCTGCACGTCCCAAAGAATAAACTCCGATGCCTCAAAACCCGTCTCTTCAAGCAACTCGCGCTTCGCGGCTTCCAAAATATCTTCACCTTCGTCAACTCGCCCACCAGTCGCCCCAATAAATGCCCCTCTCCCTGGTTGCTCTTGTTCAGTTAACAAAATCTTTCCATCGTCCATTACCGGAAAAACGACAACCGTATCCGGACGCCTAACTTTCTCAAAAAGCGTTTTTGTTCCATCAAAAAGTTCTTGCTCCCACTGATAGACATCAAAAAGCACACCGCTAAAAACCTTAGTTGCATTACCGGGAATCGGTTGCTTTGATATTGGTCTTTCTATTTTCATGATCCCACCGTATCAACTTTCACACTTTTTGCAAAACATTATCCACGCTATACTCCCTCCATATGCGCATCGGCACGTTTTTCTCCATCTGTCTTTCCGGAATTATCCCAATCTTTGGTGTCATACTCTTCGATTGGAACGCAATGACAATTCCGGTTCTTATTCTTGTAGATGCGCTCGCGGTCACAACGTGCTTTACCATAAGCCTCACCACGTTTCCAAAAGGAACACTCAAGTCTGAAATTGCCAGCCCTTGGCTAGTCTTTATTCTTCTTGCAACGATCGCAATTTTTACCCTCGTATTCACGGCCCTCGAACCGAAACTCACGGAGCCAGATTTTTTAAAAGCACTTATCGTCCCGTCGATTGCCGTTTTTACACTGGGAGTCACACGCTTTACAAAACCGCTCCGCGATCACGATGCAAAGTACATCCACGACGAAGTACGCGCGGTGCTCGGAACGCTCTTAATTGGCTTTGGATTGACGCTAAGCGTATGGGAAAGATTCCCAGACACGAGCCAAATTGGGCTTGTCTTCATTTCGTTCGCGACATTCGTCCATCTCTACATTGCCCATACCAACGGATACATTGCCAAATCACGATAACCTATGTTCTCCTACCTCCTAGCAATCACCTCATCCACGATTCCGTTTATCGGTATTTTCGCGTTCGGATGGAGCCCCGTCGAAATCGCCTATCTTTGGTTTGCGGAAGCAATGATCTTTATTCCGCTAATGATCCTCTACAAGCTCGTCGTAAAGAACCCAGTCGTGGACTGGTTTTTGATCGGCGTCTACGCGTTTTGGATGTCGATCCTTACGATATTATTTGTTGTCTTTTCATTGTCGATGGGGATCGGGGACAAAACGATCGGCGAAATACTTAACGCAATTCGTATTCCTCTGCTTTTCGTCGTCGGCATGCAAATCGTTGATCTTGCAACCGCTAACCGTCGACCAGCAGAATACTTCGTTCAAAACAATCTTATTATCCCGATGCTAAGCTTGCACCTTACCGTGGTCTTCGGCTTCGTACTCCTCGGACTTCTCGATGGACTCGACTACGGTTCGCTTATCGCAGGTGTTATCCTCGTTACCGTTCACGGGGTCATTTCTCTCGGTTTCCGTCTCAAAGCGCTAAAATCAATCTAATTTTACTAGTACCCTCTCTTAAGTGACCGCCCGGTGAGATACTGTTTTTGTACCATTTCGTACAATTTGTACCATTTGGTACAAAAAGGCGATTTAAAAGTAGATCACTCCAGATAACTACACCTTTAGTAACGCGGCAAACGAGGCTCGGAGTTTAGCAACTTTCGGAGAGATGATCGCCGAGCAATAGCCCTGCTCTGGATTCCGTGCGAAATAATTTTGGTGATACTCCTCGGCTGGATAGAACGTCGTAAGTGGAACAACCTCCGTTACGATTTTCGTATAGGTTCCGTCCTTCTCGAGACGATCAATCGCTTCCTCCGCCAACTTTTTTTGTTCATCACTTCGATAAAAAATCGCCGAACGATACTGTGTTCCAATATCATTTCCCTGACGGTTAAGCGTTGTTGGGTCGTGCGTCGCAAAAAAGACATTAAGCAAAATGTCATAGCTTAAAACTTCCGGATCATATTCGACAAGCACGGCCTCGGCGTGACCTGTCGAACCGGAGCAGACAGCGTCATAGGTTGGCGATTCTATTTCGCCTCCCGTATACCCCGCCTGCACGCCCGTGACCCCTTTGAGCTCACGAAACACGGCGTCAAGACACCAAAAACATCCCCCTGCGAACACCGCGATTTCCGGCATGCCTTTCATATTATTTCGCTCGTAAAATTTTAAATGCGTAAAGAGTTGAGATCACCTGGATACACCCCATAGTAATAAAGAGAATCTCAAATGACCCAAGTTCAACGATATACCCTCCGATAATAAGTGCAATTCCCGTCATAATCGAAGCCTGACCCTCGGAAAGTCCCCAAAGGAGCCCGGCGTCTTTTTTTGTTTCATACATCGCGTACAGCGCGTCCCAGGTCGGCGTCGCAAGAGCGAGCGCAATCGCAAGCCCCGCCTGTACGACAAATAAATGCCAAGGTTGCTCAACGAGTAGATAGGCAAACGTCAAAATCGTATTAAGAACGTAACCCCAAAGCATGAGCGTCTCCTTGTTAAACCAACGATCCGAAATTTCGCCAACAACAATAAGCCCGAATCCGGCGACGATAAGATACACGGCCCATGCCCATGAAATATCCAGAACGTCTCCGCCAATCCGTTCCGCAAACACCGCAAAGAGCGGACCAAACATTCCTTCGGCTAAATACCAAAGGTTGCTCGCGCGTAGCAAGATCCGCTCCTTTATTTTCATATTATTTCGCCGCCATTAATTCTCCGTGTGCCTCGTTCGACGGATAAAACCGCCCTCGTAAGTACTCCGCCATTACCTCGTACCCGCGCTCGTGCGTCTCTTGTCGTTCGTTAATCATATCCGCCATCTCCGCGCACCCCTCGATATCAAACCCAAACTCGGGATTGCGTTCCATTTCTATTTTCATGTCCCGCGCGATCGTTTCAGGGTCTTGTCCATCTTCCACGCGGTTGCGTTCAATTACGGACGCGATGCGTGTTTCAAGGTCTCCGCGCGTAGCGACAATTTGAACGAACCGCTCTCCGAAGATCTCTCGTATCCGCTCAATCTCGCCCGGATTTCGAATCGAGTCGATTACGAGCACGTCGCTTTCTTCCGCTCGACGCATAGTCGCAAGGTCAACAAGCGCGCCACGCCCCCGCTCCCTCCGTAGCGCATTCCCCTCCTCGCGAAGCGTATCGCGCGTGAGCGCAACCCCTTTCTCTCGCAACCGTTCGCGAAGAATATCGGACAAGAGCAGTGTCTCGACCGTAAGGCCGTGCTCCTTACACCACCTCGCGACATACCCGGCAACCGCACCCTTTCCGGAAGCGATTGGTCCCGTAAGCCCAATGACAAATGTATTTTTATGTTGCTGGTTCATAGCACTGGAAGCTCTAGAAGCCCTGCGAGATATTCAAGTTGCTCTTGCTCGTCAACGACGTCACTTTTCGGGATCCCAACACGCACCGTTTGTTCGTTCAACACAACCTGACGACCTTGTGGATCCTCGAACGCTCCCGACCCTTTCGCGACAAACTTCAACTCCCTAAGTCGCTCTAAAATAGTCGATACTCTTTCCTCACTTACCGGAAACGAGAACCACCGAAGGTCCATACTAGATCGAAAGTCCAATCGCCCCCGCGACTTCTCGAAGCGCCTCTTCGACCGCGATTGCGCCACCGTCTGGAATTCCAATATAGACTTTGTCTTCAATCCCTTCTGGCCCGACTTTTACCTGTCGACCCTGCGCATCTTGATATCCGAAATAAAACGGCATCTCCGGCGAAAACGAGGACATTCCGGCCGACGAACAAGCGTTCTCAATATCATTTCTAGACGTGACCCCGAGCGAATATGAATACCATTGCATATAAAACAGCTAAGAATTATAGGTTCATATTACCCTAATTTTTAAAATGCAAAAAACCATCGCTTGCGCGATGGATTTTTGGTGGGCCGGGAGGGACTCGAACCCCCGTAGGCGAATGCCAGCAGATTTACAGTCTGCCCTCGTTGACCGCTTGAGTACCGACCCGAAATGTCTGGAGCCAATGATCGGATTTGAACCGATGACCTGCTGTTTACAAAACAGCTGCTCTAACCAACTGAGCTACATTGGCAGTTTTGTGGCGACACTGTACCACGCGGAAAAAAACTTGTAAATAATGGCCATTTACTGTATCCTAGCCGGGCATAGGGGTGTAGCTCAGCTGGTAGAGTAGCGGTCTCCAAAACCGTTGGTCGCAGGTTCGAATCCTGTCGCCCCTGCCATAAAATATCTAGTCGTGGTGACTGGATATTTTATTTTGCGAGATGGTCTAAGAGAACCGAAAGTCCGATAGCGCGGCGAAGCGAAAAACATTAGAGTAGCCCGTTAAAATAATTAGTGGTAATCTATAACTGGGTTGTTATTCATTAAGGACAAACATATGTCTGAACGTAAAGAACCGGGATTCCGAGGTGGTATCACGAAACGTGGAGAGCGCAAAGGTCCGCTTACCGATGCTGAGGCACAGGAACAGTACCAGGACTTAAGAAATATGCTACCCAGACAATTTCCAATCACATCCGAAGAAGTTGATGCTCTAATTGCACGATTAGAAGCAATAGATAGATTCGCTAATGTAGACGTCGTCTTGGACGGAGTCACAGTTGGAAGGATAGAGAAAATGGGGAACGGGTTCCGAGTAAATGACTGGTTCGATGACGACGCAGAAGCGCAAAAGGTGCGCGACGCTCGAATGTCGGCATCAAACTAGATAATCCTTATGTCCAGCGAAGTAGGGAGAGACGGGAGAAACATGGATACGCGAGACTCACTGAACATTTTCCCTGTTGATCCAGGGATCGCAAAAAGATTTACAGAAGGAAAGCTTACGGATCACTCTCCCATTATCTATGAGAGCGATAAAAGCACCATCTATCGTTGCTTTGAACGAGATGAATCTATTCCCGGGATTACTGGAACCAAGCTTCGTCTTGATTACAGAGACTACACAGAAGGCAATCCCAATCGGCCCAATCAATTAAGGTTTGAATACACGCAACCGAGCGCCGACCAACCCGAAGAGGAGCGTACGGTCGCAGAAATGCACCTGGGTATTTTAGACTCTCATACATTCAAGCTCGAACACCGATATGTGCGGCCGGACCTACGGACTCGTTCCGGCCTTGGTTCGCGTCTCCTAAAAACGGCTGAAGGCTGGTTACAGCAGGTAGCCGATTCATCCAATAACGTAGTAACAATACGTCTGCAAGTCGGTCAAGACAGCGTCATTCGCTGGATTCAGAAAATGGGATATTCCGTTCAAGATGATCAACAGGAACTACTCGATGAATTAACGAACCACCCTGAACGCTTCGTGCGAGGCGACGTTGTGTTAAGCGACGCATCTCAACTGGATGGTATCATAAAAGATGCGTATACTTTTAGAGTGGATAAACCCGGTAGGCATATGGAAGACGCGGTACGTCTCACGTTCGAAAAACGGATCACCCCTAAAGGACAAGAGTCCTAACTTCGTGTATTAGCCCCTGCCAAGAGCCGCTTTGGTGCTGGCGACCGTTTTCCCTGGGGAATCGGACGCATTCCGGACGACCGGAATCCCATCAAAGCGACTGCTGAAAACCCGTCATCGAAAGGTGGCGGCTTTTCAATAGGATGCTAGAATCCCCATTAAACGAGACGACTCACTTGAGAGTTGCTCGGTGATCGCATCTAAAGATAAATATGATGACGCAAACCACCTACAATCCACCGAAACAGGCCCCGTGATGACGGAGTGGTTTGTATTCACATCTTCTCCGTCGAAAACCGTCTCGCTGTATGCGGACGGTTTTCGTTTATTCATCATCATTCAATATGAAAATCAAAATAGCAGTTGTCCAGTTCAGAATTACACATCTCGATCGCGAGAAAAACTTCCAACGCATCGAAGGATTTGTGAAGCGAGCTAAAAAGCGCGGTGCGCAAGTTGTCGTATTTCCAGAGGATTGCATCACCGGTTCCATCTTTGGAGATCTTACGAGGCTTGATCGAGAACATAAAAATCGTGACATGTTCGCAGTGTTAGCAAAGAAGTACAGCATAGATATCGTCACCGGCTCGTCCATGGAGGCTCGACCAGATGGCAACTTCAATACTAGTTATTACATCAATGCACAGGGAGAGGCACTCGGTGAGTACCGCAAAAATCATCTCTATCCATCGGAATACAAATTTTTGCATCCCGGCATCGAGGCACTGGTCTTTGATACGACGTACGGGCGCGCCGGCATTGTTATTTGTTGGGATATGCTATTCCCCGAAATCTTCGAACGACTTAAGGCCCAAGGAGTCGAGATCATTTATTGTCCGAGTTACTGGTATCGTGAAATCGCTGAAAGAATGGCTGATTGCAACCCTTGCTCTGAAGAGCAATTACTTGACGCTCTTTGCTTGACTCGTGCCGTTGAGGCAAATGCTGCAATGATATATTGCAATGCAGCTGGCGTCATGAGAAATCCGGATGGTTCCGTTGATACGCTGATTGGTCATTCCCATGTTGTCATGCCGGTGTTTGGAGTAATGAAAAAAGCGACCCATCGTCGTGAATGCGTGCTGATTCAGGAGATCGACACGTCTACATTACATGATTCATCGAAGATTTACGCCGCTAATCTGCAGTGATTGCGCTTGAAGCTTTGAGAGGTCGCGATATCAGACCGGAGTCCCTGCATTCATATCTGGCAAATCTTCCAAAACCTCCCGAACAACTGAGTTCAAGACCGTGGCGCCCTGCCACAAATGTCTCTGCTTAAACGGCAGGGATTTTTGTTTAAAACAAAGAGCGCACCGACGGGCTACGCTCCTTGGAACGATTGAACGTTCTCGGAACGCGCCGATCGATGCGCGAGCTAGTCGTTGCGGAAGAAGGCACTCGGCTGGGTGGTCGCGAGATCACCGATGGTGAAGCCGCCCGCACGCCACCTGATGGCAGTATCGAGCGTGAGCCGTCCTCCCTTGGGATCCATGAGGAGCTGCTCATCCGTGACACCGAGCGCAGCGATCCACTTGTCGGGATCATCTCCGACGGCGTTGGCGAGCTGTTCGACAAGCTCCTCAAGCAAGCCGCCCGCCATCTCGACCATGACCTCCTTTCCGCCAGCGAAGGCATCGTCCGGATGGGCCGAGAGGATCTTCTGCATCCACCGTCCCTCCACCATCATCCGCAGAACCGCGAGCTTGGTGGAGATGAGGCTACTTGCCGTAAGCAGGAGGTCTGCGTACGGTCCGATGACAGGCCCAGCTGCCAGGCAGAGCTCTTTCCAGCTCTGGTGCGCGGATTCGGGAACCTGGCTGAGAAATCCCGGCTCCCCTTTCAGTGCATTCCAAATGCTTTCACCGGTCAAAGATTCGGTCATGACTCTCTCCTGTCTCGAGGTGAATGGAACGATAAAAAATTAGCAAAATCCGCCTAAATTGTCAAACCAATGTTTAGTCCACCTCGTATGCGAAAGATGAATCCAACTGCCAGGCCTTGACAGAATGTAAAAGATGTTTTACTCTCAAAATGTAAATAATGTTTTACATACCCAAATGCCAATTAACGCACATCTAAAGGAATTTCGGCTTAAGGCCGGAATGACCCAAGAACAGCTAGCGGAGAAGCTCGGGGTGACTCGCCAAACGATTAATGCAATCGAGCAGGGCAAATACCTCCCCTCCCTCCCTCTCGCGTTTCATTGCGCGAAACTGTTTAAAGTCCGCGTCGAGGATCTATTTAGTCTTACTTAACTATGAAAAATTTCTTTTGGTTTCTTACCGTACCGGCCGATGAACGAGAACAGGCACTCTTTAATATCGCCTACCGCGCGAGTCTTAATACGCTCTTGATCGGACTTACTGTCCTCTTCATTATCTTTAGTCTATCTACCCATCCGATTACGACTGACTTTATTATGGTCATTTGCGCGGGACTCGTGTTTGCGAGCTATATCGCGGGATGGACAACCCTTCGAACGGAGGAGCTAACCCATACCTACGCGTCCGCTCGATCGAAAGAACTGCCACGACTTCGAAACTTCGTACTAACTCTCCTTTCAATTACGTTGATTTTCGTCGGAACGATCTACTTTACTCCCTTCGATTACTTCGATCTGCTACTCTCGCTTGGCGCTACGACTTATGGAATTGCGGTAGCATATACGATCCGTTCGCTCAAAGGCGTTCCAGACCATATTCGGCTACTCGTGAGCGTCTTCCTTCCAGGATTTGGTATCGCGTTTGCGCATTACCGTACGTCGACCGTACTTAAGCGATTCTTTCTTGGCCTCGCTTTCACGATAAGTTACATCGCGATCCTTATCGCGGTCATCGTTGGGGTGCGGGTCATTGTCGCGGAACCGTTTATCATTGCAACAAACGCCTTTGTGCCGGACTTAATCGAGGGCCAATCAGTTATCGTCGACAAAACGGATAGGACGTTTGAACCCGGAGAGTATGTCATTTCAAAAACGTCTGACGACAAACGAATTGTTTCGAAAGTTCTCGCGGTTAATGAAAATGAATTGATTGTTGAAACCTCGTCCGTCGAGCTTACGGTGCCGTTAGTATCGGTCATTGGACCGGTCTTAACTCGGTAACCAAAAAGCTTCAACAATAATCCCTGCTTAAACCGCAGAGATTTTTGTTTAAAAGGTCAATATCATTGCCTAATCGTTTAAATTAGGTCATTTGCCGTATCCGTGTTACGCTTGACTCTCGGTTTATCGCCAACTAAGGCGCGCCACAATCTCATCACTATGAACGATGATCAAACAACGCCAGTAGCGGATGACGCGGCAACAGTGCCAGCGCCAGAAACGACGGAAATGGCTCCAGAGGCAACTCCAGAGACCGCTCCAGAAGCTCCTGCGGAAGAAACAGCAGAATAGTTTCACGAAACCCCGCCCTACCGGCGGGATTTTTGTTTATATTAGATGGATTGTGCTACGATAAACCCAATTAATTATGCGTAAAGTTATCGTTGTTTTAATTACGGGGTGCACATTATTTTCGGTCATTTTCGTGCCGATGTTAATTAATCGACGAACATTAACAGATGGTGAACGGACGATTTTGGAAAGCCTGTATGGCGAGAGCGTTAACTATGACAAAGTGCGAATTAAGCACGGCGGACTTCCAATGATTATTTACCCTGGCCTCACGATTGGAAATACGATTACATTTCCGAGGAAGTGGGTGGCGGATACAAAGAAACAGCAAGCGCTCCTAGTACATGAAGGTTGCCATATTTGGCAGTATCAGAATTTTGGTCCCGGCTATATTCCAAGGGCGCTTTTAGAAACACTAACCGAACGGAATGCCTATTCGGTACATTTTGACGAGACGAAAATCTTTCGGGAATACGATATCGAGGAGCAATGTGAAATTATGGCGGAATACTTTTTAACAAACGACGAGGCGCTGGCGCCTTATATTGCCGAGTTGAACTAATCCCCGCCTTCTGCTAAGGTTTTTTAGCATTTTGGAGGATTGAATGCACACCGTACTGACAGAGGGCTCAAGTCCGATTATCCTGTCCGTTCCGCACGACGGGACGGAGAGATTCGACAATGCGCCGATCCTTGCGTATGTCGCAAAACGGATCGCGCGAGGGGGCACCGGACTCGACGACCACACGCGCGACCTCTCGTTCTCGATCATAGCAGAGCTTCACAAACGAGAGATTAGACCGACGTTTGTTGGATTCGCCCTTGATCGACGGCACGCTGACCCGAATCGAAAACCAGGCCCGCAAGCATGGGTCGAAGGGTTCGAAGGGAGCTGGCGCGAGTACCACGGAGTTCTCTCCGCCCAGATCGAACGCACGATCCGTAAACACGGGTTCGCGTTCCTGCTCGATATCCACGGCCTTGCCGACGAACTTACGATAGAGCCCCCGGAACCGCAACTCATCCTCGGAACGGATGAGGGACGCGCTGCACCAGGTCATCTCGACCGCCTGCTAGCGGCGTCACTAAAGCTCGACTACACGCTCGTCTACTCGCCAGATGCGGCACGCGGCGTGAGGTGCGGGCTACATGGCGGGTACATCGTCCGCTCGTTCGGGTACAAGTACGGGGAGGCCGGACTCGACGCGGTCCAGCTCGAAATCCATGCGTCGCTTCGAAACGATCCCGTTCGGCGTGAACAGCTCGCCGTGAACATCGCTATCGCCCTCCAGGGCATGCTCCAGTCCGCGTACAGTAGCATTCGGTGATAAACGTCGCCCGTGAACGGGGGAATCGAAAGGTTCCCTCGTCTTACTTTGCCGCAAGTCGAATTTCTTCTTCATTTTTCCCAACTTTTTCCGCCCGTTCCCAAATTTTTTGCTTTTGTCCCCAGATTGCCGTAAGTTTCTCGGCATATCTTCGGAGTTCATGCTCACTCAGTTTTCGCAGGGTCTCGAGTTGGCCCTTTTGTAAAACGGCATTTTCGAGCTTTTCACGCGTGGGGATTGTGAGGAGCACATCGGCAGAGCTATACGCTTCCTCGAGAAGCTTTACCATCAACTGTTCCGTTGCCTCTACAGACCGTGCCCTCTCAAGATAATTCTGCTCTTCCCGACTACTCAAATCTTGAAACACCGCGTTGCGTCCGCCGAAATCCGTAAGAATATCCGCATAATCCAAACCCTTGTCGGCCAGCTCGATCGGCCGAACCGCGCTCTCCGGAAGCTTTTTAATTGCCCCGTCAAAATGCACTTCTCCCCCTCCACGTAATTCTCGCACCATATCCAGAAGTATACCAAAATGCTATCCTCCCCGATATGCCGTATATCTCCGAGTACACAGACCTCCACCCAAAAGAACGCCGACAGCTCGAATATAAGCGCCGTTTTAAAGAGGAAAATCCTCTTTGGGACGATTCTATGGTCCTCCTTCGCGACAAAGTCGGGGGGCTCGGGCTTAAAAACGCGGTCGTGCTCGACTACGGGTGTGGCCGTGGAAATTTCGTTATCGATGAACTTCGTTCTGTGTTTTCGGAAACCGTCGGCCTCGATCTCGATCCCTCGGCAGTGGACGGAAATATTTCCGTTAATCAGGTCGTGATTTCAAGAGATGAACTTCTTCCCTTTCCCGACGCTCGGTTCGATCTCGTCGTTTCACTTTGGGTTTTTGAGCACGTTAAAGCTCCCGAAGTGACACTCCGCGAAATCGCGAGAGTTCTTAAACCCGGCGGAACCTTCGCCTTTGTTACTCCGAACAAAAATAGTTTTCTTATCATTCTACGCCGACTAATGACGCAAGGGATCGCAAACATTCTTCTAAAACTTCTCTACGCTCGCGATGCGGACGACGTCTTTCCCGTCTACTATCGCGCAAACTCGCGCCGAGCAATCCGTCGTTTTGCGAATCGAGCAGGCCTACGCGTCGAATTTCTTCTTGCAAACCCGGATCCGTCGTATACTTCGTTTGGCTCTACAACCTATCACCTCTCCTCACTTCTCGCAAAACTTCCCTTTGGCCTTTTTCGTCCACACCTCGTCTGTCTCTTGCGTAAGTGATCACATAAATGATAATCTTAAGATAATCTTATGGACAACCGAATTCATCTAAAAGATCTTCGTGAAAATGTCGCGAAATACGAAAGGCGCGTCGCAAAGGGCGATAGTTTTGTCGTGATGCGTAAATCAAAACCTATTTTTCGCATCGCTCCCGTCGAAGAAGATGGATGGGAAACAGTTATCGATTTTACAAAACTGAAGAGAGGCGGTATTCCCGCAACTGAACTCCTTGCGATTTTGAAATCGCTCTAGGTATGGTCGACCGGATCAAAAAGGTTCTGAAAAAACTTGAAGAAAAGCAGCGAAGAAAGCTCACCGAAATAATCGAACGGATTGTCAACAATACTATCGATGGACTCGATGTACGTAAACTTGCCGGACGAAACGACGTATTCCGAGTGCGGGTAGGTCAACACAGAATCATCTTCAAGCATCTGACGGATCATACAAATCAAATTTTAATACTGGAAAAAAGATCGGATACAACGTATCGTACTAAACGATAATCGTTTTCATGAAAAAATTTCTTGTCATTCTCCCGGTTGCATTCGCAATTCTCTACGTAATCGCGCTCCCTAAACCGCTCGACCAACGAAAAATGACGTTCGGCGATCGTACGGTTGTATTTACGGTCGTGCCTCTTTATAAATACGCGAACGAATTCGCGCTCGAAAATGATCCAACAAAACCAAAATCCGTAAAAGAATGGAAGGACGCCCTTAACGCAACCCTTGTTTTTAACGGCTCTTACTTTGACGACGAAGAACAGCCGACCGGATATTTAAAAAACGATGGAACGACGGGAACGACGCCCTGGCCGTCCCCAAACCAGCAAGAAGATACAGCGAGCTACACATTCCTCGTCGAAGTAACCCAAACAGGGCTCGAGCTCTCCTATCTCCCAAAAGAACCACAAACCGAACCGGTCGTTGACGCACTTCTTTCGTTTCCAACACTTCTTTACAATGGTGAGAATTTAATCGCCGAAGACTCTCGCCGTTACGCTTCCCGTACGATTCTTGCGGAGGATAAAAATGGCCGGGATTATGTCATTTTAACTAAACGCGGAGAAGTGTCGCTTTTTGAGATGGCGCAGTGGCTCTCGATTCAACCGGAAGAATTTTCTATTGCCGGAAATCTCGACGGTGGTCCGTCGACCGGCCTTTCGCTCACGAGGAAGAACGGTGACTTCGATATTTATTCCGCAGACGTTCCAAACGTGATCGCCGGATATTTACGATGACGCCGTAAAATCGATTGAGAATCGGTACATTCCCATGCTACACGCTCCGTCGAGCGTTCCATAGGTTTGAGTTTCAGGAATTGGAATAACCGTCTCTCCAACAGGAGGAAGAATCATTTGCGTTCGGAGTTTCGGGATTACAAGACTCGCCGAACAATCGTACGTACCACGCGTTTTGACGACGAGGTTTGTCGGAATTCCGCTCGTTGCAACGATCGCCTGTGGCGAATACCCTTCTTTCGCGGTAAGAAAAATCGTTTGCACACCGTTTTCAATCACAACCGAAGATCCGGTTTCAACAGGCGCCTTCGACCTCCCAAGAAACACCGCAAGAAGAACTACTACGATCACCGCTAAAAAATAGAGAGCATTTTTCATAGGAAGAAGAATCGAACCGCGCTTACAAGAGTGAATAATGCGAACCCTATAATAATAAACCCAATCGCCTGATAAAAGAACTGCTTGCGTTTTGATTGCACGAGTTGGTACCCGCCGTAAGAGAGCGCGAGAAGGACCGGAAGGGTTCCAAGCGCGAACGAAAGCATCGTAAGCGCTCCGGCGACAAAGCTTCCCGTTGTGAGCGTATAGACCTGCATAGATTGGGTAAATCCGCACGGGAGGAAGAACGTTACGGCGCCAAACGCTATCGGTGCGAACGTTCCGACCGCGAAACGAGATCCGTCAAACGCCTTCTTTATTCGAGCCGGAAAACGAATCGCCTTTGTCGTAACGGAGAGAAGATTGAGTCCGAGAAGGAGAAGGACAAGCGCAACGATTACTTGTAAAACGACGGCCCCCGTCGCGGAGAGCTGTATCGATTTTGAGATAAGTCCGAGAAGTCCGCCAAGGAGCGTAAACGAGGCGAGACGGCTAAGGTGAAATAGGGCAATCGACCGTGTTCGTACACCGATTGTCGACGCTTCGGCGGAAAGTGCAAGGACAAAGCCCCCGACAACAACGAGACATGTCGAGAACGAGGCGATCACTCCTACGATAAACGCCGTAAGATAATTCATCTCCTCGAGAGAAACCCCGGAAAAAACTCCAGCTTTTTGTAATAGTGCGAAGAGACCAAGGACAATCACCGCGAGAAGGAATGCTCCGAAAAGATCCGACGAGGATCGCGGAGCGGTTCCAATTCTATATCCAAACTTTTCGAGAATTGGTGCGAGATCCGCCTCAAGCTTCTTTAATTCATCTTCGTTTTCAATCTCGACCGTGATTGTTTTTTGCTTTAGGGAGACGTCCGGGCAAAGACTTGCGCGATAATCTCGCACAGCGTCTGTAATAACGATCTCACAAGAAGCACAGTGCATCCCCTGAACCGAAAGAACCTTTTTCATATTAGCGTTTATAACTTAACCTCAAACTATTGAGAACAACCGAAATGCTTGAAAGTGCCATAGCGAGTCCCGCAAGAATCGGCGAAAGGAGAATGCCAAAGACCGGATAGAGAACACCCGCCGCAACCGGAATACCGATTGTATTATACGCAAAGGCCCAAAACAGATTTTGCTTCATAAGCGACCGTGTCGCTCTAGCGAGCGTAAGCGCCTCCGTAATTTTTGCAATATCACCGTTAAGAAGAATAAGGTCACTCGCTTCAATGGAGATATCCGAACCCGTGGCCATCGCAATTGAAACGTCAGCCACCGCAAGTGCCGGCGCGTCGTTCACTCCATCTCCAACCATTGCGACACGAAGCCCCTCTTTTTGGAGTGCGCGAATTTTTTCGGCCTTCGCGTCCGGAAGAACGCTCGATAGTACCTCGGAGATCCCGAGTTCCGCGGCAATTTTTTGCGCAACCTCGTCTCGGTCTCCACTCGCAAGAACAAGACGCATCCCGATTTTCTTAAGACGTAGAATCGCTTCTTTCGCGCCAACCTTTATCGTATCTTGTAGCGTGAATCGAGCAAGGATCTCGGTTTTTGTTGCAAGATAGACGACAGCGCCCTCGACCTCTTCGTCGTCCTTGAGACGAAGTGACGCAAGGAGCGCCGATCCACCAACAAAGTACATTACCCCCTTAACCTCCGCGGAAACACCCACGCCCGGAGTATTTACAAGTCCCGAAGCCTTCGTCTTTTGAGCTCCCTTCGACTCGACAAATCGGACGATCGCCTCGGCAATCGGGTGATCGGAAAGGGATTCAATCGCAAGAAGTGTTCGATACACCTGCTCCTTATCCGCGAGAAGTTTCTCGGAAACAACCTCCGCCTTTCCTTCGGTCAGCGTTCCCGTCTTATCAAAGACGAGCGCGTTTACCTTCGCGAGTGACTCGAGCGCCTCCGCATTCTTAATTAAAATTCCTCGCTTTGCCCCACGTCCGACTCCAACAATCATCGCCGTTGGAACGGCAAGACCGAGCGCGCAAGGACAAGCAATTACAAGCACACTTACAAACGCGACGAGTGCCTGCGCGAACGTTCCAAAGAACAACCAAACGAAGAATGTAATAAACGCAATAACGAGAACGGCCGGAACAAAAACCGACGCGACACGATCCGCGAGACGCTCAAGCGGAGCCTTCGAACCCTGTGCCGATTCGACAAGCGCGATAATTCGCGCAAGAAGCGTGTCGCTACCAACTCCAACCGCCGTCATAGTAAACGCCGAAGTCGTACAAACCGTCCCCGCTCGAACCACCGCGCCCACCTCGCGCTCTTGCGGAATCGCCTCTCCCGTTAACGTCGATTCGTCAACGACGGCGATCCCTTCGGCAACAATTCCGTCGACCGGAATTCTTTGACCCGGTTTTACAATGATAAGATCTCCCTTTCGTACATCGGCAATCGGAACGGTTACTTCTTTCCCATCCCTTTGTACAACGGCTGTTTTAGCCTGGAGCGTCAAAAGGGATCGCATTGCCTCTCCCGTTTTTTTCTTTGACTTCGCCTCGAGATACTTTCCAAACGTAATAAATCCGACAACAACAATCGTTACGTCGTAATAAAACATGCCCGCCTCAACAAACACCGATACAAAGAAGCTATAAATAAACGCCGTAAGCGTTCCAAGCCCAACGAGCGCGTCCATATCCGCCCTTCCCGTCCGCACAAAACGCGCGAGCCCCCGTAAATAGGGCGCCCCAACCGCAAAGAGCATGTACGTTGCAAAAACAGGGAGAAGATGATGGAAAAAATCTTCAACTCGCTCTCCCATCATAGGAACCCAACCTACCCGACTCGCCATCTCGTAGGCCATGAGAAGAATCGTGCTAACAACGATTGGAATAGAGATCCGTACCGACAGACTAAGCGCGTCAACATTGCCTGAACCGTGCTCATGTTTAGAGGGATGACCCTCCGGCTCCTCCTTTACGACCCCGTATCCCGCCTTCTCTACCGCCGACTGGATCGCGCCATGTTCAAGGTGCTCCTCCGACTCGACCGTCGCCTTCTCGCTCGCGAAATTTACCCGAGCCTCTTTCACGCCCGGAACCGCCTTAAGCGCCTTCTCGAGCGTAAGAACACAGGACGCACAGTGCATTCCCTTAATCCCAAGTGTTGTTGTCTTCATATTATTTACGTTTAAGTTGATAAACTTTGAGAATTTCAGCGATCGCATTTTTTTCTTCTCCTCGTTTTACTTGATTGACAACGCAGTGTCCGAGGTGCCCCTCAAGGAGAAGATCCTCTAACTTTGAGAGTCCGCTTTTTACAGCCGAGGTTTGTGTGATAATGTCTACACAGTAGGCACCACTTGCAACCATTTCTTGCAATCCGCGTACCTGCCCCTCGAGAATCTTCAACCGCCGAATAATTCCATCTTCCTTTGTTGGCTTCTTCTTCATATCCCCTATCGTATACCCCCCTGGGGGTATGTCAAGACCCTTATCCACTATGTTCCCAACAATCCCTCCCGAAGCTGTCCTCGTCCCGATTCTTGTTGTCGGCTGGCTTTTGACCTGGATCCCGACGATGCCCGGAATCCCGCTCCTCTTTATTTCGACACTCGTCTACGCGATTGCGGATAAATACCAAACGTTTAACGGCTGGCAACTCTTGGCGCTCGGACTTATTACGCTCGCGTCGATCGCGGTCGACTATTCTTCGGGTCTTATCGGCGCAAAACTCGGGGGAGCAAACAAAGTTTCGTTGATCTCGGGGTTTGTCGGAATGATTATTGGGCTTATTTCATTTCCTCCTTTCGGTCTTTTCCTCGGCCTCTTCCTCGGCGTTCTTCTCGCGGAACTCGTACAAATGAAGCACCACCTCTCCGCCCTTCGATCCGCAACGTTTTCTTTAATTGCCGTTGTCGTAGGAATGGGAATCAACATTCTCCTTGCGACCGTGTTCCTCGTCTATACGCTCGTCATTCTTTTCTAACTTCATTGTTTCTTCATTGTTTTTCGGCTAGGATAGGCCCATGAAACTCCTTCTCGTCGAAGATGAGCAAAAGCTAGCGTTAACGCTTGCGGAAGCGCTCCGCCACCGCGGGCACGCGATTGATATTGCGCACGAAGGGAACGAAGGCGAATCGCTCGCCCGGATCAATCCCTACGACGTAATTATTCTCGACCGTATGCTTCCGGGAAAGGACGGTCTCTCGATTTGTCTCGCGCTACGCGCGCACGGGATTACCACGCCAATTCTTTTTCTTACGGCAAAGGGCGAGGAGTCGGATATCGTCGAAGGACTCGACGCGGGAGGTGACGACTATCTCGTAAAACCGTTTTCGCTCGAAGAACTTTCCGCCCGCCTCCGGTCGCTTACTCGCCGACCCCACCTTCTCGAATCCCCCGTTCTTACGCTCGACAACCTAACGCTCGATCCAAAAGCGCAAACCGTCACGGTCGACGGAAAACCCGTAACGCTCACCCTCCGCGAATTCGCGCTTCTCGAATATTTCCTCCGCAATAAGCAAACGGTTGTAACGCGCGAAGATATTCTCGAGCATGTTTGGGACCGCGAGTTCGATTCCTTTAGCAACGTCGTCGACGTCCATTTAAAAAACCTTCGTAAGAAACTGCCAAAATCCTATGCCAAACGCATACAAACCATTTGGGGCAAGGGCTACAAGCTCGACGCCTAACCGCTTCGTTTCTTCACGCTTAATGCTCACCGGCGCCTATATTTTCATTTTGTCGATTATTCTTGCCGTTTCATTATCGGCGACGCAATCTATTTTCTTTAACCGCGTCCGCCACCGTTTCGATAAAATTGAGTGGACCGGGGTCATTATCGGGGGCGAGCTTCGAATTAAACCAATCGTGAGCGACGTAAGGCGCGACATGATGGAGAGTTTAACAACCGTCAACCTCTTCCTTCTTATCATTGCCGGAATCGCGAGCTACTGGTTTGCCGGAATGACTTTGCGACCAATCGAGCGCGCGTACAATGAGCAAAAACGCTTCTTAAGTTACGCCTCGCACGAACTACGAACTCCACTCGCAATTCTAAAAACGAGCCTCGAGCATGAAAAAAGTCTTTCGGAAAGCGACACGGATAAACGAAAACTCGAGAGTCACCTCGAGGAAGTAAATCGAATGTCGGCGCTTGTCGATAATCTTCTCGTGCTTTCAAAGCTCGAAGACGCGAAGGAACGTACAACGCGCAAACCCGTGTCCGTTGCTAAAACGGTTGAGGATGCCGTCTCGCGTCTTAAAGCAGTTGCGGAAAAACAACGGATCACCCTTACGTCCGAACCGATCGAGGAGTCGCTCTTTATTCTCGAACCGCGCCCGGGACTCCTTACACAAGCGCTTACAAACCTTATCCAAAACGCGATTCTTTATAATAAACCGGAAGGAAGCGTTGCGCTTTCCGCGACCGCTGGGCGCAAGTCGATCGTCATTACCGTAAAAGACACCGGAATCGGAATCGCAAAAAAAGACTTGCCGTCGATCTTTGACCGCTTCTATCGCGCGGACGAAAGCCATAACCGCGCAACGGGCGGAAGCGGGCTCGGACTCGCGATTGTAAGCGAAAGCGTCTACGCCCTAAACGGCGAAATTACGGTCGAAAGTGAGGTTGGAAAAGGCACGATTTTCACGATTATCCTCCCTATCCACAAGCCTTCATAATTCCTTCATAGCCCCTAAGGTACATTCTAAATGCAAGACGAGGACGGATTCGGGACTTCTTGGAGCGCGCACTCTGAAAATATCCCGACGACTCCCGTGCATTGCCCTAATTCTTAACTCTTGTGAGTATGAAGTATTCCCCGAAAATCTTGGCTGCCGCCGCGATTATCGCCGGCGTCAGTGCAAGTACGGTCGGTGTTTCGACAACGTTCGCGATGCACGAAACAAAGGGTGGGGGCCCGAACGACCTTATTACAGCGATCGCACAGCGGTTCAATCTTAACGAGGCGGAAGTAAAGGCCGTATTTGAGGAGCACCGCGCCCTCATGGCGGAAAGTATGAAGGACGAGGCCGAAGAGCGTCTCGCGATCGCGGTCGAAGATGGAAAGCTTACCGCTGAACAAGCGGAGGCAATCAAGCTCAAACACGAAGAGCATGAAGCGTTTCGACAAAGCCTTAAAGGCATGGACGAGACGGAACGAAAAGAGGCAATGAAAACACACATGGAGGAATCCAAAGCATGGGCCGAGGAACAAGGAATCCCACTCGGATCGTTCATCGGCGAAGGAGCTCACAGACCGAGAGGTCATCGTGGCATATCAAACTAATTCATAACGAAAACCCGAGGTTCACACCCCGGGCTTTTCTTTTAGCGATTCATCCGTTTAAACTGGAGCACCGCAAGTGGCGCGAAGATAAGGAAAATCGCCGTTGTCCAAATCATCATTGCCGTAAAACTTCCGTCCATTGTTCCGGCAAGAATAAGCTCGCGGGCAGCGTCGGTCGCATGCGTAACCGGGCTATTATTCGCGAAGAGTTTAAGAGCCGTCGGCATTGTTTCCGTTGGAACATAGGCGCTTGACGCAAAGGTCAGGGGAAATGAAAATACCATTGCCGCCATTTGCGCCGTTTGCCCGTCCTTCGTAGAGAGCCCAAGCGAACACATAAGCCACATAAGCGCGAACCCGAAGAAAATCGACGACGCGAGTGCAATCGCGAGATACTGAAATCCGACTTCTAGGCGGAATCCGATTATATACCCGACCCCGATCATAATCGACATCGTGAAGATATTTCGTACCGAGTCCGCAAGCGTTCGCCCAGCAAGAACCGCAAAGCGCGACATCGGAAGCGAACGGAATCGGTCGATTAGTCCAATTTTCATATCCTCGGACAGTCCAATCGCCGTATTCATCGACCCGAAAATCACGGTTTGCACGAGAATCGCTGGAAGAAGAAACGCAATATAGGAACTCGCCCCGGTTTGAATCGCTCCTCCAAAGACAAACGTAAAGAGGAGAAGAAACATTGTCGGTTGTACGGTCGAGAAAAAGATAAGAAGTGGAACGCGTCGATAGTGCGTAAGATTTCGCTTCGTCATTACGACGGTGTCCGAAAGAGTTTGTAGAAGGTTCATATTACGCTTTTTTACTCGTAAGCTTGATAAACACGTCGTCGAGCGTTGGTCGTCTAAGCTGAATATCAGAGATCGAAATGCTCTTTTCATCAAAGGCTTTGATGACCCCAATTAAAAGGTCCGCATCGCCTTCAATATCGATTTGCAAATGACGGTGCTCTTCCTCGACGCGCGCAGCACCTCCGATCGTCGCCTCAAGAATCGCCTTCGCGTCCGCAACTTTTTCCGCTTGCTTAATCGTTACCTCAAGAACACTTCCGCCTATCTGGCGCTTAAGTTCGTCCGCGGTCCCTTGCGCGATAATTTCGCCATGGTTAATAACCGTAATTGTGTCAGCGAGATAGTCCGCTTCTTCGAGATACTGCGTCGTGAGAAGAACCGTCGCTCCGTCCGCGACGAGCTTCTTAATCACTTGCCAAAGCTCTTGTCGCGCCGCCGGGTCAAGTCCCGTCGTTGGTTCGTCAAGAAAAATCACCGGCGGGTGAACGATAAGACTCGACGCAAGGTCAAGTCGACGACGCATTCCGCCCGAGTAGGTCTTCGCAAAACGGTGCGCCGCTTCGGTGAGCGAAAAATCTTCGAGAAGTTCAACCGCGCGCTTGTGTGCGTCGGCCTTCGAAAGATGATACAGGCGTCCGAACATGACGAGGTTCTCGTACCCCGTAAGCCCCTCGTCAACGGCGGAAAATTGCCCCGTAAGGCCGATCACTTTTCGGAGATCTTTGTCATTTTTAAGCGCGTCGATTCCGTTAATCGTAATCTCGCCAGAATCCGGCCTAAGAAGCGTCGACATAATCCGAACGAGGGTCGTTTTTCCGGCGCCGTTCGGGCCTAGAAGCGCCATAACTTTTCCCTTCTCAACATGGAGATCAATCCCCTTTAGCGCCTCGAATTTTTTAAAGCTTTTCTTGATATTTTTAACCGTGATCATAGTCGCGCCATGATATACTAACGGCGATAAATATTCAATGTGGCACGCCCCTCAATTCCCGATCTTCTCGCCGAGCGTCTAAAGAAACAGTTTGGACTTTCGGCGTTTACGCAAATACTTCGTGCTTTCGACGAGGAACGACTTCCGAGTTTTCGGACGAATACGCTTGTGTCGACGGATAATAAAGTAATGGACGCTCTGCGCGAGAGCGCAATTCAGTTTGAACGAGTAAAAGATATTCCACATGCGTTTCGTATTAAAAATCGGACGAGTCAAGAACTTCTCGCACATCCGCTTGCGAAGTCGGGGGCTATTTATCTCCAGGGCCTGTCGTCAATGATCCCTCCCCTTGTTCTTGATCCAAAGCCAGGCGAGGCGATTCTCGATCTATGCGCAGCACCGGGAAGTAAGACGACGCAAATGGCAAGTCTTTCTTCAAATCAGGCAAAGATTACAGCGCTCGAGGAAAACGCAATTCGTTTCGAGCGACTCGAGAATAGTCTCGCGATACAGGGCGCGACAAGCGTCACCGCGATTCACACCGACGCAACTCTTTGGACGAAACACACCGATCTTCGCTTTGATAAAATTCTCGCCGATGTCCCCTGCTCCGCCGAAGGCCGAATTAACCTCAACGACCCCCGCTCCTACAAATTCTGGAACGAAAAAAACATTGCAACCCATGCTAAGTTGCAACGACGTCTTCTACGCGGCGCTGTCCAAGTTCTTAAACCTGGCGGAATTCTCGTCTATTCGACCTGTACCCTCGCCCCTGAAGAAAATGAAGAAATGGTTACCTGGCTTCTCGCGGAGTTCCCCGAGCTCAAGCCCGCACCAATCGACCTCCCAATAGCCAACGCCCGCAAAACCTCAAATCAAACGATCACTGTTCTTCCGTCCGAACAAAGCGAGGGATTCTTCATTACAAAAATTATTAAGAAATAATTTACCCAGGCATACCCCTCCCACTCAAACCGACCATGCGGTCACAGATCTTAAAAAAATGCCCCGTTTTTGTTGGGAAATTTGCACGTTTTTAAAACATCTGTGACCGCACCCCCACTTTCACCCGGGAGACCCACACCCCGCCAAAAACACAAAAGACGCCGTAAGGCGCCTCTTGTTTCTTAAGCTGAACGGTGAGCGGAGCGAGAGCGGGACGCAGGGCGTCGCGCGCGCGTTCCAAATCCGCGTGGTCCGCGATCCGCGCGGTAGCCTTCCGGCCGACCGCTACGCGACTCGCGTCCTCGAGGTTGCCCTCGGTGACCACCCGTTTGAAACCCATGCTCTTGGTGCTCCGGCTTTCGGTAGGACGGAAGATCTTCGAGCTTTGGTGTTGGCTTAATATCAAGTTGTCGTCGCATCAAGCGCTCGATATTTCGAAGTCCACGTCGCTCGTCTCGAGAGACGAACGAAATCGCGTGACCGTCCTTTCCAGCACGTCCGGTTCGTCCAATACGGTGAATATAATCGTCAGCATGTTCCGGCAAGTCGAAGTTAACGACAAGACGGATATTGTTTACGTCGATTCCGCGCGAAGCAATATCGGTTGCGATAAGCGTTCGATACTTTCCCGACTTGAACCCAGCGAGCGCCTCCTTGCGTTGCGCAAGCGAACGGTTCGAGTGGATTTCCGCACTGCGGTGACCGATTTGGTTAAGCACATCGCTCAACTTTCGCGCACCGTGCTTTGTTCGGGTGAACACAAGCGTCGTTCCTTCGGTTGTTTTCAAAACATGGTGAAGAAGCTTCGCCTTGTCTTGCTTTTCAACGGCGTATCCCGATTGTGTAATCGAAGCTCCAGCGGTTCCCGCGCGTTCAATTTCGATACGCTCAGGTGTTTTCATGTACTTCTTTGTCATCGTCAAAATTTCCGGTGGCATTGTCGCCGAGAACAAAAGCGTTTGTCGCTCTGTTGGAGCATTTTCAAGAATACGGTTAATTTGCGGGGCAAATCCCATATCAAGCATTCGGTCTGCTTCGTCAAGAACAAGAACTCCGAGTCCCGCAAGTGAAACATTTTTCTGCTCGAGGTGGTCGATCAAACGTCCCGGCGTCGCGATAATAATATGTGGTCGCGCACGCAACTTCTGCGTTTGGAGGTACATACTCGCTCCTCCGATCAAGACCGCTGTCTTTACACCAAGGCTTCCACCAACTTTAATAATCTCCTCTTCAACCTGCAAAGCAAGTTCACGAGTAGGAAGAAGCACAAGACCGAGCGTTTTTTCACGCGCAATCTTTTGCATCATCGGAAGCGAAAACGCGAACGTTTTTCCCGTTCCGGTCTGCGCAATACCAATAATATCCTTCCCTTCTAGAGCGACAGGAATTGCCTTCGCCTGAATCGGCGTAGGGGTATTAAAACCGAGCTTTGTAAGTTTCTCGAGCAATTTCGGGGACAATCCAAGCGTAGAAAAGCTTGGCTTTTTTTCATCAATTTGATGCATAATTTTTTTAGCGACACGATCCTTCTCTCATGTCGCTTATGCAACCAAGGTCGAGTCAATGCAAAAATAGTACCATTTTTTGGCTTTTTTGTCAATCTCGGCTATGCTTCTTCTACTATGTGGAAGAACTATCACCTTATCGACTCCGGCGACCAAATGAAGCTTGAACGCTTCGGAGAAACCCTTATCGCACGCCCTGAACCGCAAGCCCTGTGGGCTAAATCGGCTCCCGAGCTTTGGGATAAATCCGACGCCTTTTACGAGCAAATGGGCGAAGATGGCGACTGGAAACAGTACGAAGCAATCCCTGAAAATTGGATCATTAACCATGATGATTTAACCTTTGCATTAAAACTCTATTCGTTTAAGCATGTCGGCGTCTTCCCGGAGCAAAGCGAGAACTGGAAGTATATCGCGAAAATCGCAAAGCCGGGGATGAATATGCTTAACCTATTCGGATACACAGGAGGAGCGACCTTGGCCGGACTTTCAGCAGGAGCGGCGGTAGTCCACGTCGACGCGAGTAAGCCGGCAATTCTCGGCGCAAAGAAAAACGCGGAGCTTTCGGGGCTAATCGACATGCCTGTGCGATGGATCGAGGACGACGCCATGAAATTTATTGAGCGTGAAGGGCGCCGTGGAAATAGCTACGACATTGTCGTCATGGACCCTCCAGCATTTGGTCGCGGACCAAATAAAGAAGTGTGGCAGTTTGAGGATGATTTCCGTAATCTTCTTGTCGCCGTAAAAGCCGTAACGAAAAAAGGATCGCACATTTTAATCAACGCCTACTCTATGGGATTCTCGCAAACCGTGATCGAGCAAACCGCGCGCGACGTGTTTGGCGAAGTGACGAGCATTGAAAGCGTTGAGCTCCAGCTCAAAGAAGAAACCAAACGAGGATTCGTTGTTCCGGGAGGAATTACGATTCGGCTTGTTCTATGATCATTTTATTCGAGGACAACCATTCGATCGCCGTCGTCAAACCGGCCGGCATTCCCGTCCAGGGCGACAAGACCGGCGATCTGTCACTAATGGACATGGTTAAAGCCGATCTAAAAACCCGTCATAACAAACCGGGCGACGTCTTTCTTGGACTTGTGCATCGTCTCGACCGGCCCGTCGGTGGCATCGTCCTTTTCGCAAAAACCTCAAAGGGCGCGACGCGTCTCTCCGAGCAATTCCGCTTGCGCACAGTAGAAAAAACCTACCTCGCCGCCGTCGAAGGTACGCCCGAACCGAAAGCTGGCGCCGTAAAACATTGGCTATCAAAAAACAAACGAACGAACCTCGCGACCTACCACAACACAGAGATTCCTGGCTCAAAATACGCCGAGCTCACCTATAAAACGCTCGAAACACACGACGGCATTTCACTTGTCGAGGTGCACCCAATCACCGGCCGTTCACACCAAATCCGCGTCGCAATGAAATCCCTCATGACGCCAATTGTCGGCGACCGAAAGTACGGCGCACAAAAAAACATCGGCCGTGAAATCGCCCTTTTCGCCCACAAACTATCCTTTACCACCGCTGTCGACGACAAGCGAATCACCCTCGAAGCAAAACCGAATTGGCCATTTCTTCAACCGTAATTCAAAAGCGCCCCGGAAGGGCGCGTTTTGATTTATGATCGGAATTTTCGAACGAGGTTTCTTGCCATTTCTGGAACCGAGTAGGCCCAGAGATACAAGATCGGCGTTGAGATAAGCGAGAGAAGTCCGGAGAAAATGATTCCGAAGATAATCGACGCCGCGAGTCCTTGCCAGAACGGCGAAAGGAACACGAGCGGGATTAGACTTCCAAACGCCGTCATTTGCGTAAGGACGATCGGACGGAATCGAAGTGCGATTGCCGTAGAAATTGCGTCCTCGACGGTTTTTCCTTCTCGCTTGAGCTGGTTTGCGAAATCGAGAATTAAGATCGTGACGTTTACAACGATTCCCGCCATAGTCACAACTCCGAGGAGCTCAAGGAATCCAAGTTGACCCGTTGTGGCACCAATCGCGAGGAACACACCGACAAGTCCGAGTGGGATTGCAAAGAGGATAATGAACGGCTCGAAGAATGAACGGAAGAAGATAACGAGGAGCGCGTACATGATAAAGATCGCAATCGCGAGCGCAAGGAACAAATCGTTAAACGACTCTGCGATTGAATCCGTCTCACCTTTAAAGTCGAGAGCGGTTTCGGGCAAGTCATTCTTCTTTGCATACGCTTCCGCGAACTCCTTAAACTCCGTCTGGATTAACACGGAATCCGCGTCCGGAAGAACCGAGGCAGAAATTTCCGCATAACGCTTGCCGTTTGAACGCGCGATTGTCTTCGACTCAAGCGTCGTCTCGGTCGCAATCGCACCAAGAGGAAGACCTGGAAGAACTTCAAGCTCTAAGAAATCGTTTACTTTTTCGCCAGAATACTCCGAATGTAATTCGTACTTTATCGAATCAAGCGTAAGTTCGCCAAGCTCGCGATCGCCTAGGCGCTCGGAAAGCGCGCCGTAAACGAGCCCTGCCGGCACCCCCTTCGCTGAATCAACCTCGTACACAACCGTTCCACCTGTTGTCTTCTTCGAAAGCGTGTCGTTTACAACATCAATACCCTCTACGTCCCCAAGATATGCCCGCATCGCCTCAACCGTATCAACAAGCATCTCTTCGTCGTCGAGATAAACACGAAGCTTAACTGGAAATTGTTCCTGTGGCGGACCTTCGCTCGAAACAATCGCCGAGATATCCGCGTCAAACTTTTCAGACTCGAAGGCCTTGTTCATTTTTTCCGCAAGCTCCGTTGCCGTCATTTGCTCCGCATCTTTTCGTTCCTTGATCGGATCGAGCGTAACAAGAAGGGTAAAATCATTCCCTTGTTGTTCATAGTAGAAGAACGATTGAACTTCGTCGTACTGCGCGATAATATCTTGTACCGGGACAACAACTTCGTAAACGGACTTATCAAACATCCATTCGTCGGGAAGATCCCCCATAACCATCATAAAATCCGAATCGTCCGTTGCCGCAAATTGCACAACCTCAACTACCTTCGTTTGAATCAAAATACCACCAACAGCAAACGGAAGCGCCATAAGTCCAAGGAAGGTCGCAACGCGTACCACGCCCATAAACTTCCCTTTCGTAAGGAGAGCATCGAGGAGTCGCTTAAGCCCACGGCTCAACGCCCACGTCGTCGAAAGACTGTCGTCCGTCGCAATCGCGCCCTTTCGAGGGCGAAGAATCTTTGCGCCAAGCGGGATGAAAAATAGGACTGGAATAACGATACTCGCGATCATCGACGGAATAACGGTCGCCGGAATATACTTAATAATTTCCCCGAAAAATCCGGAAACGACACCAAACGGGATAAAGACGATTGCGTTTGTCGCAACGGCGAGGAAGACACCGAGCCCAACGGTTTTAAGCGTTTTAATCCCCGCGTCTTCGGGCGACATCCCTTCGTCGATATAGCGTTGCATCGATTCCATGAACACAATCGTCGGGTCGATTACGAGTCCAATAACAAGTACCATCGAGAAGAGAACGAGCGTATTTAGATCAATACCAACGAAGTAGAGATACGTAAGAGTTGCAAAAAGCGAAAGCGGGATCGCGAGCGCCGCGAGAATCGCAACGCGAAGGTTCATAAGAACAAAGAGCATGATTACGACAAGAAGAAGTCCTCCGAAAATATATCCGAGGAATGCAAAAGGACCGAAGGCGTCGATCGGCGCGCCAAACATACTTTGTGAGATTTCCGAAATCTGTTGCCGTGTCGAATCGGCTTGCGAATACACAACCTCGTACGCGTATTTCGATTTTTTCGGTTCATTGTCCCGGACAGTCGCAAGTGCAGTCTCGAGCGCCTCGTCAACCGTTAAAATATCGGCGTCTGGCTCGATCGCGACTCCGTAAAGAAGTGCGCGGGAAATTGCGATATCCCCATCCTTCCCCTCGATACCAACGCGATTATAGTAATCATTATTATTCAAAACTTCCTCGATCTTTGCGATATCTTTTAAGATAATTCCCGGGGCAACCGTAAAATTCTCGAGCTCTTCGAGCGTCGTAAGGCGACTTGCAACCGCGATGTTCACGCGCGTCTCGTCTTCAATAATCGAACCGACCGGGGCGACAAAATTCGCGCCCTTGAGTTGCGCCTCGACGACACTTCGCGTTAGCCCCGCTTTTGCAAGAGCGACCCCGTCAAACGTAATTCGAATCTCCGGGGTGAGCGGATTCATAGCCGTCACCTTCTTCACGCCGTCGATCCCTCGAAGCGTCGTTTCAAAATCCAACCCCTTCTCGTAAAGTCGCATCGTATCCCCATCGCCCGTCAACGCAACGATGAACTCTCCAACGCCGTTAACCGAAAACAACTCGACCTCGGCATCTTTCGCTCCCTCGGGTAGCGAAACGCCCGAAACCGAATCGCGTAGCTCGGCAACCGCCGTATCGATATCCGCGCCTTGGTCAAAGG